>CALNBE010000282.1 GCA_937874455.1 uncultured Opitutia bacterium
GCCAGTTGCTCACCGAGTCCGCGGAGGAAATGCCGACTGTGCGCGCAGGAAAAATTGTGGCTGATCCGGCGCGGGATTTGCTGAAGATCGTCGTGGTGAACCGCTATTTCTCCGCGCCCGTGGCGGTGGGCTTCATTCGCAATTTCGGACTGCAAGGGGAGAGTGCCCTGGCGTCGAGCGTCGCGCACGACTCGCACAACATCGTGGCCGTGGGAACCGACGACGCGACCCTGTGCGCGGCGGTAAACGCGGTGATCGCGGAGCGCGGCGGCTTGAGCGCGGTGGTGGGCGGACGAAAGGAAGTTTTGCCCCTGCCCATTGCCGGGTTGATGAATCCCGGCGACTGTGAAACCGTCGGCGCGGCGTTCGAGCGGCTGACCCGGCTGGCGAAGGAAGCCGGGTGCCCGTTGCGCTCGCCCTTCATGACCCTCTCGTTCATGGCGCTGCTGGTGATTCCCCGGCTGAAGCTCGGGGACAAAGGGTTGTTTGACGCGGTTCCCTTTGCGCCTGTGCCGTTGGTGGTGTAGGCGCATTGGGCGTTGAGTTCGGAGGAAATTGTCTTTGCGTGGCGGTTATGCCTGCGGACGAAATTTTTCCCCTGATCACCCCGGAAAACGGTTGGGTGCTGCTGGCGACCGCCTGCGCGGGCGGATTCGTCGGCCTGGTCAAGCAATGGCGCGAAGGGGAAAGCTCGGTGGCCGGGATGCGGACTTTTTCGCTGTGGGCGGTGCTCGGGTATGTGTCGGCGCACATGAACCAGTTGGTGCCGGGAATTTTGCTGGCGACCTTTGGGTTGATGGGCGCGGGCGTGGTGGTGTTTTCCCTGCATAAAAAGGCGGAGGAACACATGGGGCTGACCACGCTGGCGGCGGCCTTGCTGATGTTTTTAATGGGCGTGCTGATGGGGTTTGGGCAGCGCGAGTATGCGCTGACCATCGGCATCCTAGTCGCGGGAACGATTGGCCTGCGCAGTGTGACGCACCGCTGGAGCAGTTTGCTGACGGAAACGGATGTGAAGGCCGCGCTGCAGTTCGCCTTTTTGACCGGGGTGATTTTGCCGCTGGTGCCGAACAAGATCGTGTGGGGCGCGTTCAATCCCTATGATACTTGGCGGATGGTGATGCTGATCTCGGGGGTAAACCTGCTGGGCTACGTGGCGATGCGCCTGCTCGGGGCGCGGGCGGGGTTGCCGATCACGGGCATCGTGGGCGGGCTGGCATCGAGCACTGCGGTGACCATTTCCTTCAGTCGGCGGAGCAAATTTGATGCGCCGAACGCGGTGGCTTGCGCGCAGGCAATTTTGCTGGCCAGCCAGTCGATGTTTGCCCGGGTGTGGCTGGTGGTTTTTGCGTTGAGCCCGGAGTTTGCCTGGAAGCTTTTCCCCGCGTTTTTACTGGTGACGCTCACCGGGCTGATCGTGCCCGCGTGGCTGATCTGGCGGATTCCCAAGCAGAACGAGACGGAGGTGCCCGCGGTGAAAAATCCGCTGAGCCTGGGCATGGCAGTGAAATTCGGTCTGCTCTACGCGGCCTTGGTTTTCCTGATCGAGCAGACGAAGGAGGCCGCGCACTCGGCGGCCTTCCTTGGCATCAGTTTTTTGTCCGGCACGCTGACGATGGACGCCATTTCGGTGTCGCTGGCCAACAGCATTGCGGAGGATGGCAGCGGCATCCTGCTGGCGGCGGCGGGGGTTTTGATGGCGATGACCAGTAATACGATCGTGAAGATGGGCATTGCCCTGTGCCTGGGAAACGGCGTGCTGCGCAAATGGGTGAGCATCGGCTCGGTGGTGACGTTGGCCAGTATCGGGGCGGGCTGGGGACTGACCTTGGTTTTTTGATCCCCGGAGCAAGGTTCTTACCGGGTTGACATTGCGAAGTCGGGCGGCTTTATCTCCGCGTTTTTCATGGCGAATCTTCCCCGTATCGTAATCACCGGAATCGGTCTCACCGCGCCCAACGGAAACTCTTTGCAGGAGTTCCGCGCGAACTTGGTGGCGGGTGTGGCACGAATTGCGGAAATTGACGTGCGCTACATGGGTCGGCATCCTGCTGGCGTTTGTGATTTTGAGGCAACACGTTACCAAAAAAGAAAAGAGCTGCGCAACGGTACCCGGGCCGGCAGCGTGGCCATTTACTGCGCGCAGGAAGCGGTGAAAGATGCTGGGATTGCGTGGGATGCGGTGGACCGGGCGCGGGTCGGCGTTTACGTCGGCACCACCGAGCACGGCAACGTGGAGACGGAGAACGAGATTTATAACATTTCCCAGTTCAACTACGACACCAAGTTCTGGACGCACCATCACAACCCGCGCACCGTGGCGAACAACCCGGCGGGCGAAGTGACGATGAACATGGGCATCACCGGCCCACATTACACCATCGGCGCGGCTTGCGCGGCGGGTAATGCCGGACTGATCCAGGCGGCGCAAATGTTGCAACTTGGCGAGGTGGACTTGGCGTTGGCGGGCGGCGTTTCCGAGTCGATTCACACCTTCGGGATTTTCGCCGGGTTCAAAAATCAAGGCGCGCTGGCGCATCATGCCGACCCGAACAAGGCCTCGCGTCCCTTCGACTGCGACCGCAACGGCATTGTCATCTCCGAAGGCGGCGCGCTTTACACGCTGGAGCGTCTGGAGGACGCGCAAAAACGCGGAGCGAAAATTTACGCGGAAATTTACGGCTGGTGCATCAATTCCGACGCCACGGACGCCGTGCTGCCGAATCCCGACCGGCAGGCCGAGTGCATTGAAATTGCTTTGCGCCGCGCCGGGTTGCGTCCGCAGGACATTCATCTGGTCAGCACCCACGCGACCGCGACTCCGCTGGGGGATCGCCAGGAGTGCGAAGCGCTGCGGAAGGTTTTCGCCGACTGCCCGGACACTTACATCAACAACACCAAGAGCTACATCGGCCACTGCATGGGGGCGGCGGGCGCGCTGGAGCTGGCAGGAAATTTGCCCTCGCTGGTGGACGGCATCGTGCACCCGACGATCAATGTGGACAAGCTGGAACCGGAGTGCGAGATGCCGGGGCTGGTGCTGAATCAGGCAAAACACGTTGACCGGGTGGACACGATCCTCAACAACTCTTTTGGCATGCTGGGCATCAACTCGGTGCTCATCGTCGGAAAGCTTCGGAGCTGATCCGGGCATTCCCGCATTTTTTAAACCTAAACCATATACAACCAGAAATCCGCACATGACCAAGGAACAGGTGCATCAGATCGTCCTCGACATTATTGCCGAAATCGCGCCGGACGAAGACCTCAGCAACGTGAAACCCGATGTTCGCCTTCGCGACCAGCTCAGCCTCGATTCGATGGACTTCCTCGACATCGTGATGGAGTTGCGCAAACAGCATGGCATTGAAGTGCCGGAAGCCGATTACCCGCAGTTGGCCTCGCTGGAAAGCTGCGGAGAATACCTCCTGCCGAAGTTTCAAGCCAAGGGCCAGTAACGGACGCGGAGGAAATCCGTTGTCACGCAAAACCCGCCGCATCCCGTGGCGGGTTTTGTGTTTTGGGAATTTCCTTTGCGGCGCGAAAGCTCCGCGGGGCGGAGGCGTACCGGCAAGATTGTGTTTTCAAAGGCGGAGGAACCTGCTAAGCCATCAGCACGCTGAGAGAATCTCATAGCGGTTAGCAGCGTTTTTACTGAAACGGTGGAGAGGTGGTTTTTCCCGTTTACTTTAAAAACATGCCAACAATCATCCTAACCTGCATTTTATCAACACACTCATGACAACCAAGAAACCCATTCGCGTGGCCGTCACCGGCGCCGCCGGCCAGATCGGCTATTCACTGCTTTTCCGTATTGCTTCGGGATCCGTTTTCGGGCCCGACCAGCCCGTCGCTCTGAACCTCATCGAAATTGAGCCGGGCATGAAGGCCCTCAAGGGCGTGGTGATGGAGCTGGAGGATTGCGCATTCCCTTTGCTCGCCGACATCGTGCAAACCAGCGACCTTAAGGTCGGTTTTAAAGACGCCAACTGGGCGCTGCTGGTCGGTTCCGTGCCGCGCAAACAGGGCATGGAGCGCAAGGACCTGCTCGGCATCAACGGCAAGATCTTCGTCGGACAGGGCAAGGCCATTGCCGAAAACGCCGCCAAGGATGTGCGCGTGCTGGTGGTCGGCAACCCCTGCAATACCAATTGCCTGATCGCTCTGCGCCACGCCGCCGGCGTGCCCGAGGATCGCTTCTTTGCGATGACCCGCCTGGACGAAAACCGCGGCAAGAGCCAGCTCGCGACCAAGGCCGGCGTGCACAACACCGACGTGACCAACCTGGCCATCTTCGGCAACCACTCCTCGACCCAGTATCCGGATTTCTATAACGCCAAGATCAACGGCAAGCCCGTGACCGAGGTGATCACCGACGAGACTTGGTTGAAGGAAACCTTCATCGCCTCCGTGCAAAAGCGCGGCGCGGCGATCATCGATGCCCGTGGTGCCTCCTCCGCCGCCTCCGCTGCCAATGCCGCGTGCGACACCGTGCGCTCGCTGGTGACGCCGACGCCGGAGGGCGACTGGCACAGCGTGGCTGTGCTCTCCAAAGGCGAATACGGCACGGTGCCGGGCTTGATGACTGGTCTGCCGATCCGCACCAAGGCCGACGGCTCTTGGGAAGTGGTGCAGGGCCTGCAACTGAATGACTTCTCCAAACAAAAAATTGCCACCACTGTGAACGAGCTGCGCGAAGAGCGCGACACGGCGGCGGAAGTGTTGGGTGTGAAGCTCTGAGGCTTTTCCTCCCCGAACGCAAAAAGGCCCGGCAGCAATGCCGGGCTTTTTTGCATTTCCTCCGCGCCGAGCGGCACCAAGGAAATTTTCTGGCGGAGGAATTTACTTCGCCGTCTGGGCGCGGTTGAAGGCGCTGACGAAGGCGTAGAGTCCGGCCATCTCAATGCTGGAATCGATGCCGCAGCCCCAGAAGATTTTTTTGTCGGCATCGCGCTCGATGGCGACGTAGGCGGCGGAATCGGTGGCGGAACCCGCGCCGATGGCGTGGGAGCGATAGTCGCGCAGGCGGAAATTTTTCCAGCCTTGGGAGTCAACTGCGTGGACAAAGGCGTTGATCGGCCCGTTGCCGAGACCCTGAATGATGTGCTCCTGGCCGTGGAACTGCACCTTGGCGACAATGGCCAGCGTGTGCTCCTTGCCATTCACCGCTTGGTCCTCGAAGGATTCGACGGTGAGCGGCGCATCCAGATTGACGAAGCACTCTCGGAAATGGTCGTAAATTTCCTTTGGCGAAAGATCACTTTGTTTTTTGTCAGCGATGGCGTTGATGACATCGCCCACCTGCGGGTGCATGGCCTTGGGCAGGTCCAGCCCGAACTCGCGGTCGAGCACGTAGGCCACGCCGCCCTTGCCGCTTTGGGAGTTGATACGGATGATCGCCTCGTAGTTGCAGCCGATGTCCTGCGGGTCGATGGTCAGGTAGGGGACGCCCCAGAGCGGGTCGTTGGGATTTTTTTCCCGCAAATCCATGCCCTTTTTGATCGCGTCTTGGTGGGAGCCGGAAAAGGCGGTGAATACCAGCTGGCCCGCATAGGGATGACGCTCGTGGACCGTCATGCGGGTGCAGCGTTCGTAAACCTGCCGCACCGCGTTGATGTCGTCGAATTTCAACCGGGGATCGACGCCGTGGGCATACATGTTGAGCGCGACGTTGACGATGTCGAGGTTGCCGGTGCGCTCGCCGTTGCCGAAGAGCGTGCCCTCGACCCGTTGCGCACCCGCCATCAGGCCCAGTTCGGTGGCGGCGACGCCGGTGCCGCGGTCGTTGTGCGTGTGGAGGGAGATGATGGCCTTGTCGCGTTCCTTCAGGTTGCGGCAGAACCATTCAATCTGGTCGGCGTAAACATTGGGCGTCGTCCACTGCACGGTCTCCGGCAGGTTGAGGATGATGGGGTCGGCGGCGGACGGCTCCCAGATGTTCATGACCGCCTCGCAGACTTCGAGGGAGAAATCGACCTCGGTGTCGGAGAAACTTTCGGGGGAGTATTCCAGCCGCATGCCCGGCAGATGGTGGGCGAGGGATTTCACCAAAGTCGCGGCGTCGGTGGCGATTTTTTTGATGTCCTGCTTGCTGGCGTTGCCGAAGGTGACGCGGCGCTGGAGCGGCGAGGTGCTGTTGTAAATGTGAACAATCGGTTTCTTCGCGCCTTTGAGCGCCTCGAAGGTGCGCATGACCAAGTGCTCGCGACACTGGACCAGTACCTGCACGGAGACGTCGTCAGGAATCAGTTTTTTTTCGATCAGCTCGCGGCAAAAGGCGAACTCGGTGTCGCTGGCGGAGGGAAACCCGATCTCGATTTCCTTGAAGCCCACTTCGACGAGAAGCTGGAACATTTCCAATTTTTCCCGGATGTTCATCGGAATCGCCAGCGCCTGGTTGCCGTCGCGCAAATCGACGCTGCACCAGATAGGCGGCTGAGTGATGGTTTGGGACGGCCACTGGCGGTCGGGCAAAGGAATGATCGGAAACGGACGGTATTTGCTGATGGGTGCGCGTTGCATGGGAAAAACGTTGGTTGAAGAGGAAATGCCCGCGACGGGGCGGAGAAAATTGGAACTGCTTGGGCGAAGTGAAAATCGGCACTCGCAACCGAATGAATTAGTATGCTCCCCCCGCAGGGAGCAGCAGAAGCAAATCAGCAAAATATGTGGCCAACGATGCCATGAAAAAGGAGAGCATGACACGCATGCGAGCCTGCGGAGTCAAGACGAAGCTCAGGCGCGGCAGAAAAATTTACGGAGGAAAGAACCGCCATCCCTCCAGCGTAACCCCATTGACAATAGGAAAAATGGCTTGAAAAGGCAAGGCAGGGGTGTCATTCAGTTGTTGTTTTTCTTTAACCGTCCCCGCAAAGGAAATTTCCATTTTGCTAACCCCTTGAAGATCATGCCATCCTTAAACCCAAGCCGTTTTTCTTGCCCCCGATATCAACCTGGCACCGTTTCGCGGCCTTATGCTCATGCGATGAGAGCTGATCGCCTTGATCGTGGTTTTGATAGCAAGGGAAAGCCAGATTTTATTCCATATAGTAATACGCGAACAGA
This sequence comes from uncultured Opitutia bacterium, assembly GCA_937874455.1. Taxonomy (GTDB): domain Bacteria; phylum Verrucomicrobiota; class Verrucomicrobiia; order Opitutales; family UBA953; genus CALNBE01. Next base: position 7,066 of record CALNBE010000282.1, read on the forward strand.
TAGGTGGTGGCGAGGAGATCCTGGGACGGTTACTGGAGATCCTTCTAGTATAGAGAACATAATTATGGGTGATAGGTCTAATGGTGATACTAGAGCCATCGTTCCAACTTCTTGGGGGGGGATTTGGAATGTTGGTGAACATGGAACATGGCTCACTGATCCAGCTTTTGATGATAATGGAGGAACGGATCGTGCTAAAAGGGCACGAACTTGGACAGCAAGTCAGCTTAGTAATTTTGTTCCAATGTGGATAGCGAAGTGCTGTGTCTCTAACGGAAAAATTCGTGCTCGGGTTAACTTTTAAAAATAATAAAATGTTTAAAAAAATAAAAAACAAAATACTTTTAACAGGGATGAGTGCACTTCTCGTTGTTGGATGTGCCAACGATAAGGAACAAGATAGTGCGATGGTTCTCGATGGATATAAGTACTCAACCAATGCGATATTAAAGAAAAATGTGGATGGTAATTATATTTTAGAAGGAGAAATTAAGGAATTGCTGACAGGGAGTTCCAAGAAGTCCGCCGGGTCTAGCATGGGACTAGATGATTTTCCGATGGATCAAAGAACCGATGAAAATGCGCAGCTATGGGTACTTCTGGCTTTGCTTATTGGTGATGATGTCGAACTTTCTCGGCAGAGCACTCTCTTTGGACTTGTTTCGGGTAAAGGCCCATTGCTTTGTAAGCTACCTGTTGAAGGGGGAGTGAAATTTGAAATGCCATTGGACCATTTTGTAAGCCAGACGGAATCCTTATGCTCTTTCCTAGCAAGAGAAGGTAGCGTTACTGGGCGCTTGCTATTGTTAGGGCCAAGTGGAAAACCACTGAGTGAATGTCAATCTAAAAGCTTTATATTGAAGATCGACAATTCCAAAGAGGGGCATAGCAAAGAACAGAGTATTTCTCTGGAAAGAAAACTAAAATGGATGAGAAAACACGCACTTACTTCTGAGGGAGTTAGAAGCGACGGCCTATCAGCTTCCTGTGTTATTGATGATAAGGGGTTTGCGACAATTAGGCTAAGAAATAAATCCAAGGAAGAGGTTAAAGTAAAATTTAGAAAGTTTTTACCGACTAATGATTGGATGGACCCTAGTTTTTTTCGCCTCGATAGAATAATTAAAATAAGAACTTATGACGAAAAAGATGGAAAAATTTCTGGAATATATGCACCAATATCTGAAGATCCTAGTAAAATTGAAGAGAAAGAGGTGGTTATTCAAGGGGGAAAGGAATTCGTTATGATTTTTTCTCCCGATGAACTTTTTGATAGTGAATATCATCCTGCTAGATTGGTTTCTCTGAAAAGTAACTTGGATGAGGGCTTACTTGGGCCCAATTTTTTTTATCAGATGGAAATTAAAGAAAATGGTAAGGGCACTACTTTCAGTGAAATTAACTTGCGGACCAAAACGGATGTGAACAGTAAGCATATGAACCCACGGGCCAACCAATCTCATTAGGTGTGCCAACTCTCCGCAAAGGAAATTCCCTATTCTCTAACCCCTTGAAACGATGCCATCTCCAAGCCCAAGCCGTTTTTCTTGGCCGCTAAACGGTGCCAGGTTAAAATCGAATTCCAAATGTTTATCCGAAAAATGAAGGCCTCTTGCTTTTCTTTTATATTGGCAATTTTATTGTTAGCTATTGCCGTAATGTTTGAACGATTTTCTGTGTTTAAGGAGAGTGTTCTTTTCTTAAATGCATTAAGCTGGGGATTGTTTCTTTGTGCTTTTTTGCTGTCAAAAAAAGATCAATCATTCAAACTATCTTTCGTTGTGAGACTTGTTTCTCTTCTATTTGTTATTCTCCCATTTGTAATGTATTTAATCTTTTTTTATATGAACCTACGCGTCAAACAATAAGAATAATAATATAAACCCACGTGCCAACCAAACTCATTCAGGGCCACGAAACGGTGCCAGGCTCTTTCCGCTGATTAGGGATGTTTTAGGCCACGAAACGGTGCCAGGTTAAAATCGATTTGACAAATGGTATGTTTTCTTTTCGTTACGTATCATGCCAAGGGCGAAACGTTTTAAGACAGCAGAGCGGGCGACGATTTACCATTGCGTGACGCGGACGGTGAATGGGGAATTCCTGCTCGACGATGTGGCGAAGGAGGTGCTGCGGAAGCAGTTGCACCAATTATCAGCTTTTGGGCCACGAAATGGTGCCAGGCTCTTTCCGCTGATTAGGGATGTTTTATGGGCACGAAAGGTGCCGAGCACTTTTTCTCGGGAGGGGAAGGAAAAATCTTGAAAAGGCAGGGCGTGGGTGTCATTCAGTTGTTGTTTTCTTAGACTCGTTACCCGCAAAGGAAATTTCTCGTTTGTTAACCCCTTGAAAATCATGCCATCCCTAAGCCCAAGTCGTTTTTCCTTGCCTCTGATATTAACCTGGCACCGTTTCGCGGCCATTTTCAAGATTTCCCTCTTGATCAAAGAGATCCGGGATATTTGTTTTTATAGCAGTTATGCCTGTTAAGAAAAGTGTAATATTTACGTTCCTAGTATTAGGTTTTTTTTCGCTTCTGTTTTCTTGTTTTTCAAACAATGAAAACAAATTTGTGAAAATAATTTTCTTAGGATATAAAAAAAACAGTGCAGCGCTTGCTGTGAATGATCATGGTGATGTTGTTGGATGGGCTGAGACAGCGTCAGGTGAACAGCGTGCTTTTATCTGGAATGAACTAAGAGGAATGCAAGACTTGGGGGCGTTGGGAGGGCGAAACAGTGCAGCACTTGCTGTGAATGATCATGGTGATGTTGTTGGATGGGCTGAGACAGCGTCAGGTG
>CALNBE010000283.1 GCA_937874455.1 uncultured Opitutia bacterium
GTCCGGTGCGCGAGACCCCGGAAGTGCGCCGGGTGGAGCTGGCCGAGCCGGTGCTGGCGCTGAAAGCCGGAGGCATTCACGATCTGGATACGTTCCCTTGGTTCGAGCGGCCAGAACCGCGGGCGTTGCGGCGGGCCCTGACGCTGCTGGGAGACTTGGGTGCGTTGGACGCGGAGGAAAAAATCACCGACACCGGCCGGCGCATGGCGGCATTTCCCCTGCACCCGCGCTATGCGCGAATGATGCTGGCGGCGGACGAATACCGCTGCGTCTCGGCGGTGGCGATTATTGCCGCGCTGGTGCAAGGCCGGGACATTTTGCTGCCGCTGGCGAACAAACGGGACGCGGAGGAAAGGGAGGATTTGCTCGGTGACGCCGACTCGGATTTCTTTCACCGCCTGACGCTGTTCGGCATGGCGCGGAAACAGGACTTTGATTTTGGATTCTGCAAACGCTGGGGCATCCATGCGCAGGCGGCGCGGTTTGCGGCGCGGCTGGCGGAGCAATTCCTCCGCATCGCGCGGGCGCAGGGAATCGACGGCACCGTGCGCCCGCTGGACCCGGAGGCGGTGAGAAAATGCCTGCTGATCGGCTTTTCCGACCAACTTGCGCTGCGCCTCGACCGCGGCACTTTGCGTTGCGCGCTGGTGCACGGACGGAAGGGCGAGCTGCGCCGCCAGAGCGCGGTGCGCGACGCCCGGCTGCTGGTGGCGGCGGAGGTGGATGAGGTGGAGACGCGCGGCGAGGTCACGGTGTTTCTCGGACTGGCCACGGCGGTGGAGGAGGAGTGGTTGCGGGAGTTTTTCCCCGGCGATTTCAGCGAGGAAATTTCCGTCGGCTACGACCCGCACCAAAGGAAATGCGTGTCGCGACGGGAGCGCCGTTTCCGGGATCTGGTGCTGGAGGCCAAGGAACGCGAGGATGTTTCCTCCGACGCGGCCAGCCGCCTGCTGGCGGAGGAAATTCTGGCGGGGCGGCTGAAGCTGGAGCGGTGGAACGAGAAAGTGGAGGCGTGGATCAACAAGGTGAATTTTGCGGCGCGGCATCTGCCGGAATTGGAAATCGCGCCGCTGGACGACGAGGGAAGAAAAATGTTGGTGGAGGAAATTTGCCTGGGCGCGACCGCCTGGCACCAAGTGCGGGACAAGGACGTGTGGCCGACCCTGCGCGGCTGGCTGACCCAGGAGCAGGCGGCGGCGCTGGAGGAGTTGCTGCCGGAGCGGATCGATTTGCCGTACAAACAACGCTCGGCGGCGATCGAGTACACTGCGGACGGCGAGGCGGTGGTCGGGGCGCGATTGCAGGATTTATACGACACGCCCGGCGCGCACTTCCGCATCTGCCAGGGGCGGATTCCTTTGCTCATCGAAATTCAATCACCTGCGCGCCGAACCTTCCAGCGCACGCGGGATTTGGACGCGTTCTGGAAAACCTCCTACGAACTGGTGAAAAAGGAACTGCGCGGGCGCTACCCCAAGCACGAATGGCGCTAGGCCGCGCAAAGGAAAAGTCGCAAAGGAAATAAAACCCGCGACGGCTGCCGCGGGTTTTTTGTCGGGAAGGAAATTTTCCCGGAGGAAAATCAGCGCAATTCCTCGCCGGTTTCGGCGTTGAGCACCTTGAAGTTTTCGACGTGATAGGCCGGATCGGCACGGAAGGCCAGGCGGACGTTGTAGGCTTTTTCCATTTCCTCCAGATAACCGCGGTCCTCGTTGCGAAGGCGGTCGAGATTGATCGGGTGGAGCAGGACGCGGAAGGAAAGCTCGCGTTCGGTGTTTTCTCGTTGCGCGCGGAGGCGGCGGGTGAGGCTGATCAGGCGGCGCTGGATTTCCACGCTCATGGTGCGGGGATTTTTCACGATGCCGCGGCCGTTGCAGTAAGGACATGCGGTGTAGATGCCAGTGGTGTTGGACTCGGTCTGCCGTTGGCGGGTCATCTGGAGGATGCCCAGCTGGGAGATCGGGAGCACCTGGCTCTTGGCGCGGTCTTTTTCCATCTCGATCCGCAGGGCTTGGTAAACCTGTTTGCGATCCTTGGGGTTTTTCATGTCGATGGTGTCGATGATGATCAACCCTCCGAGATTGCGGAGGCGGATTTGGCGGGCGGCCTCGCGCACCGCCTCGACGTTGGCCTGAAGGATGTAGTCCTTGCCGTCCTTGGTTCCCTTGTGGCTGCCAGTGTTGACGTCGATGGCGGTGAGGGCCTCGGTTTCGTCGATGACAATTTCGCCGCCGCTGGGGAGCGGGACGCGGCGCTGGAAGGTTTGCTCGATCTGGCGCTCAATGTTGAAGCGCTCAAAGATGGGGATGTTTTCCTTGTAGAGGGCGACTTTGTTTTTGGAGCGCGGGGAGATTTCGGCAACGGCTTGGAGGATGGACTCGTGGTCGTCCTGGGCATCGACGAGGATGCGGTCAACGTCTTCGGTGAGGAAGTCGCGCACGGTGCGCTCGACCAAGCCGGGCTCTTGGTAGAGGCTGGTCGGCTTGTTGGAGGTGTTGATAACATTGCAGATGCGCTCCCATTTTTTGAGCAGCATGTGCAGGTCGCGGATGAAGTAGCCGAGTTTTTTCCCCTCGCCCGCAGTGCGAATGATCACGCCCATGCCTTCGGGGATGGTGATTTTGCGGAGGATTTTTTTCAGGCGTTCGCGTTCCACCGTGTCCTCGATTTTGCGGGAGACGCCGCACTGGCCGCTGAAGGGCATGAGGACGATGAAGCGGCCGGGGAGGGCGATGTTGGTGGTGGTGCGGGGGCCTTTGGTGCCGATCTGGTCCTTGGTGATTTGGACGACGATCTCTGAGCCGATGGGGAAGAGTCTGGGAATGTCCTTGGCGGTGTAGTGGGCGCGTTTGTTCTTTTGCTCGGCGCTCTCGTTGTCGCGAATGAACTCGACGGAGGAGTCATTGGCGGCGGGGAGCATGTCCCAGTAGTGGAGGAAGGCGTTTTTGGGCTGGCCGATGTCAACGAAGGCGGCTTTGAGGCCGTTTTCGAGATTTTGGATGCGGCCCTTGAAGATGGCTCCGACCATGCGGCTCTCGCCCTTGCGTTCGATGTCGAATTTTTCGAGGACGCCGTTGGTGAGAAGGGCGACGCGTTTTTCGAGGGACTCGGAGTTGACGATAAGTTCGCGATAGGTGTCGCGGTTGGGGGAAAAGTATTTTTTCACGCGTTGAAGAATGGGAAGTTTTTTGGCGCGTTGCTGGGCCTCGGCGCTGAGTTCGGAGGAGTTGATGGGCTGGCCGTGGCGTTCCCGTGGCGGGGAGCGCAGGTCGCCATGCTCATCTTGGGATTGTTGGTCGAAGGGTTCGATCTCTGGCATGAGTGGAGTGGTCCGTGGTGGTTTAAACGGGGGACCTTCCGCTCAGCTGTGCGGGCACCAACAAATCGGCGGGTTCAGTGTTTTGCTCAACCTGGGGTCGGCTGCTGCGATGAACACTTTGCACTAATCCGAAAAGCAGGAAACAGCTGAGGACGAAGGAGCCCCCGTAGCTTAGGAATGGAAGAGGAACGCCCGCGACCGGCAGCAAGCCGATGTTCATGCCGATGTTGATTACCACGTGTACGGCGATAATGACGGCGACTCCGACTGCGAGGCAGGAGCCAAACCGATCCCGGGCCGTAGCGGCTGCCCGCATCGACAAACCGATGAGCAGGGCAAACATGCCGATGACCGAGCATCCTCCGATAAAACCGCTTTCCTCCGTCAAACTGGCGAAGAGAAAATCGTTATGGGCGGCGTCCTCGGGGAGATAGCCGAGGCGCACCAGCATCCCGTTTTGGAATCCCTGGCCGGACAGGCCGCCTTGGGCGATGGCCATCATGCCTTGGGTGACCTGATAGCTTTTGCCGTTGCCCTGGGGATCGATCAGGGCGGGGTTGAGGAGCGCCATGATGCGCTCGCGCTGATAGTTGCGAATGGGCAGAATCCCATCCTGAAAGGTGTTGCGAATCCCGGTGGCCGGGTCGGCGGCACGGGCCGCAGTGGCATTGGTGGCTTGATAAGATTCGAGGGCCGAGGCGTAGCGCGACATGTCCACCACCAGCAAAGCAACAAAGGGCAGCACTAATGCACCCAAAAGGGCAAAAAAGCGCAGCGGAACATTGGCGACAAAGAGCAAGGCAAAAGCCATCGGAATATAGATAAGGCTGGAAGCTAAGTCCGGTTGCACAAAAATCAATGCAAATGGTAGGAAGGCCAGCCAGCCGACGCGGAGGATCAGCGGGTAGAAATTGGGCAGTGTCCCGCCCCAGCGGTTCGGGGTGAATGCCCAGCAAATCCGGGCCATGGCCCGTTCCCAACGAAACAGCCGGCCTGCGGTGACACCACGCCCGGCCATGAGCGAGAGCATGAGCAGCGTGGTGAACTTGGCGATTTCCGAGGGTTGCAAGCTGTAGGTCCCGAGGGAAATCCAGCGATGCGCCCCGCCCTTCATTTCGATCAGGCCGGGCAGGTCTTTTTTTAGCAAGCCGCAGATTGCGACCGGGATGAGCAAGCTGATGCCGATGGCGTAGAGCCAGGTGGCGAAGCGGCCAAAGTATTTGTAATCGATCAGGGAAACGATCCAGTACACCGTCCAGCCAATCGCGACAAAGAGTATCTGTTTGCGCGCAAATCCGTTGTCGAAAACGGACCGATCGTCGAGCCCGCCGGAGGAGTAAATGGCGGCGACTCCCCAAGCGGACAGTACAAAAAGCAGCAGCGGCATCAGCCAGTCAGTACGCAGGATGAAATCATTAAAAGACCCGTCCCAGTTGAGATGGGCCATGATACGCTGGCGAATGCTTTTGTCTTCTAACACGAGAGGGTAAATTTCAGTAGTAAAATCGAGCGTAAGCGGAAGACAAAAGAGGATTTTCGCCTTGAAAGCGTCTTGGGCGCACGGCATACCCTTGGACTCCCCTGCTTGCGGGCAAGCCGCTCAAGAGGCATGGAAAATTTGAAAATACTCATTGCAGACGGGGCGTTCCTGGTGGAAGACGGCTTGCCCGAGCATTTTGCTGCCCATTGGATGGAAGCCCTCATCGCCATCGGCGCGTTTTCTGCGGGCGGGCTACTGGTGTTGATCATCTGCCGTTTTCGCGAACATTACCTGTTGCGCGCCCGGCGGGAAAAGCAGGAGCAGGCCTTGTCCCTGGCCCGGAAGGAAGGGGAGCTGGCCATCATGGCCATGCGTGCCGAAGTGGAGCAGGATTTGCGTTCCCGGCAGGAAACGGTTCGCAAAGAAGAGCTGAATGCCGAGGCGCTCCGGATGAGGGCCACAATGTTGCACGACGAGATTGCCACCCGGGCAGAACGGGTGCGGACGATGGAGGCGGAACAGGAAAAGGAGCGGCAGGCATTGGAGCAGGAAAGGATTTTTTACCGGCAGGAATTGCTGCATGTCGCCGGACTGAGCGCGGCGGAGGCGCGCAAACAGGCGCTCGATGCGATACGGCAGGAGTGCGAGGGGGAAGTTTCCCGCCTGCGGCATGAAATCGTGGACCGGCGCGAGGAGGAAATCAACGAGGAGGCCCGGCGCATTTTGGTGGCCGCGATGCAGCGCATCACCCCGGCCATCACCCACGATGCCAACGCCTCCTTGGTGCCGATTCCCAGTGAGGACATGAAAGGCCGCCTGATTGGCCGAGAGGGCCGCAACATCAAAGCCTTTGAACAAGTGACGGGCACCACCTTGTTGATCGACGAGACGCCGGACTCGGTGCTGGTTTCTTCCTTTGACCCGGTGCGACGGGAAATCGCCCGGCTCGCTTTGCTGAATTTGATTCGAGATGGGCGCATACATCCGACTAGTATTGAGGACTTTGTGGAGCGGGCGCGGGAGGAGGTGATCAATGGAGCCATCGATCTGGGCCGCGCCGCAGTGGAGCGTTTGAACCTGCCGCCAATGGAGCCGACCATCGCCGAGTTGCTGGGCCGGCTGCATTTCCGCCTTTCGGTGAACCAAAATACCCTGGAGCACTCCATCGAAGTCGGCCAGCTGGCCGCGATGATTGCCTCCGAGTTGGGGCTGGATCCCCTGCCAGCGAAACGGGCCGGGCTGCTGCACGACATTGGCAAAGCTATCGACGCCGACCAGGAAGGCAGCCACGCCATGGCCGGTGCCCGTGTTTTGAAGCAGCACGATGAGGATGCGCGGGTGGTTAACGCCGTGGCGGCGCACCACCGCGAAGTGGAGCCGACCAGCATTTACGCCCCGATCGTCATGCTCGCCGACACCCTTTCCGCCACCCGTCCCGGGGTGCGCTCCAGCACCATGGAAGGCTATGTGGCCCGGGTGCGCGGGCTGGAGGACATTGCCCGCAGTTTCCCTGGCGTGGCCGAGGCCTACGCGGTTTCCGCCGGGCGGGAAATCCGGGTGATCGTCTCGCCGCAGGAACTCGACGAGACGGCGACCCGCGACACCGCGCGCAAAATCCGCACTCGGATTGAGGAGGAAATGCAATATCCTGGGACGATCCGAGTGACGGTTGTGCGGGAACAGCGCTTTTGCGAGGAAGCCCGCTAGGAAAAAAAGCCTTTTCCTGCCGGGGATTTCTGTTAACAAACCATTCTCCCGATCTCCATCAACATATCCGGCGACGAGGATTCCTCCCGGATGAACACCACCTGTCAGGCCAAACCAGAAGGAGCGCCGACAATGCCGAGTGACGGCAACGGGGATCGTGATTAAAGACAGAACAACATAACAGATAAGCCAATGGCATCCACAGACAACCCGGCCCGGGAGCCCGTCGAACCGACGGAAGATTCTCCCGCCACGGCCTTGATTGCAGAACAATCCGTAGAATCGGTTCCCGAAAACACCCCGGCTCAACCGACCCAACAGCGCCTCGCAGAATCACAGCTTGAGGCTGCGCATGCCGAACTCCCTCCGCTCAGCTCCATTCCCAACGGCATTGTTGCCGAAGGCGAAGAGGCGACCGGAGGCAACGGTCTAGAAGAAAACAGCGTCCGTCCGAATGCCCGCCGTGGTTTGCGCCGCGGGCATGCCGGCCGGGCTGGAAGCAGCACGGAATCCCCGGCCATTGGAGCGGTGGAAAATCCGGCGGATATCTCGGAAAATCTCTCCGGCAAATATGCGAACGGCTACGAAGGCCGTCCCGCCCGCCGGGAATTTGTCCCGATGGAAGCAGCGGAGGAAAAACCGGCGGCTTCGGAATCGTCCGGTCCGAAGGAATTTGTTCCGCCAGTCTCCAGGGATGTTTACAAGGCGGAGATGAATCCCGATCGCGAGCGTCAGGCTCGCGAGGAACGCCGCCGCTCCCGCCCGCCGCGGGAAGAGCGCGCGCCGCAAAAGGAATTCTTCGGCGAACGCCGCGAGGACCGTCCGGGTGAGTGGTCGCCGCAGGGCCGCCGCAACGCGCACCAAAAGCTGGAGATCGCGCCGCCCGAAATTCCCGAGCAGCAGGAGGAAACACTGCTGGGCAAAATCAAAAAATTCTTCAGCGGTCTTTTCGGTGGCAAGCCGGAGGAAACGCCGAAGAAACAGCGCGGTTATTCCGGAGATAAAAGGGACTTCCCGCGCGACAGCAATCGCCGGCGGCGCGGGGGACGTGGTCGCCGCGGCGGGGAATTCCGCCAAGACCGGGGCGATCGCAATCCCCGCAATCCGAACCGGGATGGTCGGAACCGCCCACCCTCGCGCGGCGGCAATTATTCCCGCGGTGGCTCGCGGGAAGGATAATTCCTTTCCGGCTTATTTTGTCGCGCCGATCTCCTTCCGAGGTCGGCGCTTTTTTATTGGGCGGGATGCAGGAGGCGGAGGAAATCCGGGTGGCTGATCACGCCGATCACGCCATCCACAATGAATTGCACGCCCATGAACATGATCAGCAGGCCCATGATCTGCGTGAAGGCGTTCATGCCGATCGGCCCGACCAGTCGGACAATCCGCGCCGCACCGAGCAGGGTGAGGTAGGCGACGAGGGCTACCACGCAGATTCCGGCGATAATCGCCAGATAATCGTACCAAGTTTTGGCCAGCGAGGTGTAGCCGAGCGTGATGCCGATGCTGCCCGGACCGCTTAGCATCGGAAGTGCGAGCGGGGAAAAGGAAATGTCCTGTTTGTTGAGCGCAGCGGGATGGTTCGCCTTGTCGTGCGTGCCCAGCGTCCCGCCGAGCATTTCCATGCCGATGCGGGCCACCAAAATTCCTCCCGCGATCCGGATGCCGGGGATGGAAATGCTGAATACCTGCATGATCAGGGTGCCGAAGAGGAGAAAGCTGCTCAAAATCAGCATCATGTATATGCAGGCGCGCCGGGCCTGGCTGCGCCGGTGCCCCTTGGAGTCCCCGCGCGTGATGGCGAGGAACACCGGGGTGGCGGCGAGCGGGTTGCTGATGGGCAGGATCCCGATGATTGTTCCGAGGAACAGGGACCACAGGTGGCCGAAATCAAAATTCATTGAAGTGGTGTGGGAGAAATGTGGCGGAGGGACAAGCGACGAGGGGGATCGGCTATGCCATCCAAGCGAAGAAAAAGCGGTCGCGGCCACTCAAATCGGGAAGGGACTGGGTACGGGCGTAGCCGTGTTGTCCGGCGAACGCGGTCAATGCCGCGTGGTGGGCGATGCCGGTTTCCATGGCGACAAATCCTCCGGGCTCCAGATGGTCCGGGGCGGAGGCGAGAATTTTTTGCAGGTCGGCCAGCCCTTCCTTCGCTGCCACCAGCGCGCTGTGTGGCTCGTGTTCGGAGACTTCCGGGGCGGCGGAGGAAAGTTCCTCCGCGGTGAGGTAGGGCGGGTTGCTGACGATGGCGGAGAAAACTCCTTCGATCGCGTCCAGCCAATCGCTTTGCGCAAAGGAAACTCGCGCGGCGAGTTGCAGCCGCTGGGCATTTTCCTCCGCCAGCGCGAGGGCATCGCGGGAGCGGTCGGTGGCGGTGATGGCGAGGGCGGGGCGTTCGTAGGCGAGGCTGAGCGCAATGGCGCCGGTGCCGGTGCCGAGGTCGAGCACCCGGGTGGCGTTGGCGGGTAGTGCGGTGAACACGTGGTCGAGCAGTTCCTCGGTTTCCGGGCGGGGAATGAGGGCGCGGGGATCGCAGCGCAGGGTGAGTTCGCGGAAGTCCGTTTCGCCTATGATGTATTGGAGCGGCTCGCGGGCGGCGCGACGGCGCACCCAGTCGCGGAGTTGTTCCAGGATGGGTTCCTCCAGCGGGCGCTCAAATTGCAGGTAGAGATCGAGTCGTTTGCAGCCGAGCGCGGCGGCGAGCAGCAGTTCCGCCTGCAGTCGCGGGTGTTCGAGCCCTTTGCGGGCGAAGAAATCGGCGGTTTTTTTGAGAATCTCCAGCAGGGTTGGCATGGGTCAGCGCGGGCTCAGGATTTTCTTCGCGGTCGCCACGGTGGCCTCAATGAAAACCGTTTTGAGCGCGGAGGGTGCGCCGTTCCAGAGAATCGCAATGGTGAGCGGAGGAAAATTCTCCAGCGGGAGCAGGCGCATTCCGGCGGGCGGCTTTTTCCCGGCGATGGAAAATGTGAGGCCGATGCCGAAGCCCTCCTGTGCGTAGCGTTCCACCAGTTGCAGCGAGCCGAGTTCCATGGCCGGTTCCCATGCGAGTCCGCGCCGGGCGAGTCCGTCGGCGAAGGCCCGGCAGAGTGGCTCGTGCGCGGGCAGGGCAAGCAGCGGGTGCGGGATGCGGTCGAGCGCCCAAATTTCCTCCGCGCTTTTGAGCCGCAGGCGAGTGGGGCACAGGAGTGCGGGGGAAAATTGCCCGAGCGGAATGGATTTTATGCCGGGCGGCGGTTTGCCGGAGTGGACGCCCAGCGCCACGTCGAGTTCGCCGCTGCGCAGCCATTCGACGAATTGCGCCAGTGTGCCGGTGCGCAGGGTGGTGCGCAGTCCGGGCACTTGGGGTTGCAGGTGGGCGAGCACCGCGGGGAGGTGTTCGCGTTGAAAAATTTCCGCTGCGCCGATGCGGAGCTGGTCGGCCTTGCCGATGCGCAATTGTTCCTCCACGGCGGGAAGTCCCTCAAAAAAGGGGCGGACGTGGGCGAAGAGTTTTTCCCCCGCGTCGGTCAGTGCAAAGGGGCGCCGGTGAAACAGGGTGGTGTTGAGTGTTTCCTCCAGCCGGACGATTTGCAGACTGACTGCGGGTTGTTGGATGCCGTAGGGGATGTGACGCACGGCGGCGCTGATCCCGCCGTGCCGGGCGACATAGTAAAACAGTTCCAGATGGTGGGGATTGAGCATGGGGCGTTAGGGCTGCCCGGTGGGAAGGCCGGACGACGACGCTGCGGCAGCGGCGAAGATGCCGATATAAACAAGAAACACCAGAATGCTAAGCACGAGGCTGACATAGCCGACCCAGAGCCCCGCGAGGGCCAGTCCGTCGCCGGGGGAGGGCGCCCGTTCCCGGGCTCGGGACCGGGCGATGTGCCCGCAGATGATGGCGGGAATGCTGAAGAAGGGGCCTCCGCAGAGGATGCTAAGAATGGCCAGCACCAGCGAGGTGATCGCGAGCGGGTCATTGGCGGGGGTGGTGGCGGGCTGGTAGGCTGGCGCGGAGAAGGTCTGGGCGAAGGGCGATGGCTGGGGTGGCGGAGGCGCGAGGGGTGTGCCGGGGTTGGGCGCGGAGGAAATGACGGTGTTGAGCGGCTGCCATTCCTGGGCGCCGACGGGGGCGATTTGGGTGGCGGAGGAGATGGTTCCAGCGGCGAGCAATTCCTGCAATTGTTCTGCGGAGACGGGGCCCTCGGCTTTGTTGGCGGCACTGATGTAGTAATATTCCATGGAATGATGGGATGGGAGTGGTTGGTTACCTTGGGGGAAAAAGAAGGAGCGGCAAGAAATCTTGCCGCTCCTTTGCCGGTGGGAAAGTCGGAGGAGGTTTTACTGGGCGCGGTAGATGCCGCGCTTGTCGTAGAGCCACCACACGTCGTAAGGATTTTCGAGCGCGGGCAGTTGGATGTAGGGGCGGCCCTTGTCGTCGATCTTTTGCACGCAGTCGTTGAAAATGTCCGCATTTTCGCCGGAGCGAATAGTCAGGATGCGCGGCTGTTCCGGGGCGGGATCCGCAAGGCTGCGGATGCTGGTTTCCTCAATGCGTTCCACAATGGTGTCCACCCATTTAAGTTTCTGGGCGTTTTCGCCGAACTCGCGCCAGTCACCAGTGACAGTGTGCGCGTACATTTCCTTGGTGAAATCCTCCAAGGAGAGTCCCATCTTCTTCGCCACCGGGGTGGCGAGGCGTTGATACCATTGCTGGGCCCATTCCAGATTTTCTTTCAGCACGCTCATATTGCCTTGGAAGCTGGTGAGCATTTGATGGTGGAGAATGATGGTGTTGCTGTAGCAGTAGGAGCGCTCGGACAGGGTGGTGATGACCGCCGCCATGCTGGCGGCAAAGCCCTTGACGACCACGTAAACGGGGGCCTGGCTGCTCTCCATGGCTTTGAGGATCTGGAAGCCCGCCGCGACGGAGCCGCCGGGCGAGTTGTCGATGACAACAAAGATGGGGAACTCAGTGTTCTGATTGTTAAAGAAATTGATCTGGGAAATGATGTTTTCGGCCATGTTTTGCGTCACCGGGCCATTCAGTTCGACCCGTCGGTCGCTGATGTAGAGAGTGCCATCGACCAATGGCTCCTTCAGGTATTTCGGGGTGGTGGCGGCAATTTTGGATGCTTCGCGCTCCTTTTGGAAAACGGCGGTGGCGGCGGTATATTTGGCCAGCGTCTGGTCGAGTTCCATCTTGAAGATTTTGGCCTCGGTTTCCAAGGCGCGGAGCTGGGTGTTTTTCTCTGCGAGCGCCTTGTTGGATTTGGCGGTGTCGAAGGCGAGTTCGCGCTCAATTTTGGCTTTTTCCTCGTCGAGTGCGGCGAAGGCGGCGGCGCTGCGGGCGGACTGCAGGGCGCGTTCGGCGTCCAGCGTGGCTTTCTCGGCGGCGAGGGTGCTTTCCGCTTCCTTGCGTTTGGCTTCTGCGAGGGCCAGCCGGGCGTCGATCAAGTTTTTCTCGAAGCGGAGGTTTTCCAATTCGCGCTTCAGGAGCTTGTCCTTGGCGAGGGCTGCGGGGAGGCTGGGGTCGTTGTCCTCTGGCTCGGCGGGCGGGTTTTCCTTGGACTCGGGCGGCGCGGGTTTTTCCTCGCTGGTGAGAGCGGCCGGCACCTTTTCGTCCCCGGAAGCCGAAGGGGGCGACGGCAATCGTCAGAACGATGGCGCGCAGGATGAGTAACTTGTTATTTGAAGGGAGCATGTGAGATGGTGTAAGTTTTAGGGTTGGCGGCATGCGAAAGGCGGCAAGGCCGGATTTCGCGAAGTGCAAAATCCATGCCGTCCGCGCACGAGCGCCATGCAAATGGATGTTGGTGATAAAAGAACGCAGGGGAAGATTTTTGTTCCCTTGGGGCGGTATTTTGGCACATCCCCGCTGTGTGAATGAGCCTGTGCAGTATTTAAACCGGTACACGAACCGGGTGGAGACCGAGCAAATTTATGGCGAGGGCCCGATGCGCTGGGTGTATGAGACTCGGTCCGGGCGGCTGGCGCTGTGGCTGCTGGTGCGGCGGGCGTTTTTCTCCCGCTGGTATGGCTGGCGGATGCGGCAACCGGGTAGCCGGGCGCGAATTCGGCGGTTCATCGAAAAATACGAATTGAACGCGGAGGAATTTGCGGAGTCAGCGGAGTCGTTCAGGTCGTTCGACGAATTTTTTTCCCGGAAACTTCGTCCGGAGGCCCGGCCGATTTTGGGTGGGACGGGGAGGGTGGTTTTTCCGGCGGATGGGAGGCATTTGGGGTTTCAAGATGTGGACGCAGTGAGGGCAATCTACGCCAAAGGGCAGCGGTTTGACCTTGCGGCACTGCTGGGAGATCCGGCGTTGGCGGAGCGCTACCGGGGCGGGGCGCTGGTGTGTTCGCGGCTGTGCCCGGTGGACTATCATCGGTTTCATTTTCCCGTGGCCGGCATGGCGGGGAGGGCCCGGCTGATCAACGGCTGGCTTTACTCGGTGAATCCCGTCGCGTTGCGCCGTCAGGCGAACTATCTGTGGGAAAACAAGCGGCAATGCGTGCAAATTGAGACGGCGGAGGGGGGTGTTGTCACTTTGGTGGTAATCGGCGCGACCAATGTTGGCAGCATGACCTTTACCTATCCTGAAAACGGATGCGTGAAGCAGGGCGCGGAGGCGGGCTTTTTCAGTTTTGGCGGCTCGTTTGTCGCCACGCTGTTCGAGCCGGGAAAGATCCGGTTGGCTGACGATCTGGTGCGTGAGACCGGGG
Organism: uncultured Opitutia bacterium; assembly: GCA_937874455.1. Classification (GTDB taxonomy): domain Bacteria; phylum Verrucomicrobiota; class Verrucomicrobiia; order Opitutales; family UBA953; genus CALNBE01. The sequence continues at coordinate 13,215 of CALNBE010000283.1, forward strand.
CCGGCCGTGAATTATATGCCCGGATGGGCGACTTGCTGGGAGGTGGCGCGAAATCCGCTTGAAAACAGGACCGGAGGCCGCACCTTGTCCGGCGACATTGCCTTTGCTCAGGTGGTGAAATTGGCAGACACGCTGGATTTAGGTTCCAGTGCCGAAAGGCGTAAGGGTTCAAGTCCCTTCCTGAGCACCAATGGGCAGGCCGCAATGCCACCTTGTCCGTCGAGGGATTGGGAGTCGCGCAAAAATCACGCGTGGGCCTTGGCAAAGGCCTTGCTCCTACGCTCTCGCGGTTATCTCTCCGGGGAGACGTACCAGCCGGTGAAGAGAATGGTCTGGCTGGGGCGGTGGAGGAGAAAAACGGCGAAGGGGTGATCGGCATGGAAAATGGCAGGTGGTGGTTGCATATCCATGGAGGAGCAGCCGATGCTGAAATGGGTGGTGGTGGTCGCGGCGGCGGCTTCGGTGCCTTCCTCGTCGGTCTTGATCCAGGCTTGCTGCCGGGAATGGCGGATGAACAGGTTGGCGGCTTCGTAGGTCCGATTGAACATTGGGGAAAAGTCCGCCTTCTCTTGGTCGAAGGCCGAGGCGATGCCCAAGGCCTTGAGCGGCTCGGGCAGCTCGAGAGTGGTCCGCATTTCAAACTTAGGCAGGAGCAGATCGACCTCATGGGTGAAGGCATTTTCCCGCAGGGTAGCGAGCCGGTCCGCATCGATTTTCTTTAACAAAGATGGGATGGAAATGTTTTTGCGCGGCAGCAGCACGCCGAGGGAAAAGGTGCCTTCTTTGTAGGGCAGCTCGACGTATTGGAAGTCGGTGTCCTCCGCGTAATCGAAATGGTGAATTTGCGCCATCATGGGCACTGGCTGGCTTTCTGCGGGGCTGAGATGGAAGGGCTGCGGGGTGGTGGCCTCGGAGGAAAATCGCGCGGCCCATTCGGATTTAAAATACGCGACATTCACCAGCACCAGCGCGGGATGCAGGACGACATTGGGCGTGGGCCGCTCGGACTGTAAATCGTCCGAGGAAACGACATCGTTGACGCGCCCGGCGGTGTGGTCGTGAATCCACCGATTGATGACGTCGCTGGAGCGTTGCGGATTACCAAAGGTGTCGTCGAACAAAGCTGCCCCGAAATTTCCGGTCAGGCGGTTTTTATAGTCCTGTTTGAACTCGGTGCGCCCGCCAATCCAAACCGCGTTGAGCAGGGTGCTTTGGGCGGTGGGATCATTTTTCACTTGGGCACGGATGGCGGTCAGTTGCGTCAGCAGCAAATTTTCGTCGGGGGGAAAATGAAACGCTTGGGCGAGTTCCTCCCGGGTTTTCCCCGCGCTGCCCACAAAGCTCATGGCGTAGTTGTGGAAAATGGATTGCGGAGAAAGGACGGTGTTTTTTTCGAACAGCTCCGGCGGCACTTGGCGGAGGAAATCGAAGGTGAAGGCGTTGATCGCCTGGGCGGTTTCCGTGGCCGGCGTGGGACGGTAGGCTGGCGCAGTGCCGAGGAGGAAAAAGGTCAGCAGCAGTACTGCCGGGAAACGCAGGGCGCGACAAAATTTGGCGAAGCAGGGGCGGAGGGGTGGCATGGGCTTATGGGTTTGTTTGAAGCGATTCAAAAAGGGTGGTCAATGGCGCAGTGGCATGCTTGAAGCAGGGCAACGTTTTTCCCCATGAATCTCTCCGAACTGGCCGCGCGGCGGTACACCACGAAACATTATGATCCGGCGAAGGAAATTTCCCCCGCGCTGTTGGCGCAGTTGTGGGATGTGCTGCGGCTGGCCCCGTCGTCGGTCAACTCCCAGCCCTGGCATTTTGTGGTGGCGGGCACGGCGGCGGGGAAGGCGAAAATCTTGCCCGCGATCCTCGATTTCAATCACGCCCGGGTGACGGATGCCGCGCAGGTGGTGGTGTTTTGTGCCAAGGCTCCGTTGTCCGAGGAGCATTTGCAGCGGGTGCTGGCGCAGGAGGAAAAAGACGGGCGGTTCGAGACGCCGGAGTTGAAAGCTGCGGGCGACGCCGGGCGGCATCATTTTGTCGGGTTGAACAGCACGACCCCGGAGGCGCAATTTGCCTGGGCGAGCAAGCAAGTTTACCTCGCGCTCGGACAGTTGCTGCTGGGCGCGGCGGCGCTGGGGATTGATTCGACGCCGATCGAGGGTTTTGACGCGGAAAAAATGGACGCGCTGCTCGGGTTGCGGGAAAAAGGCCTGCGCAGCGTGGTGGTGGCCAGCCTCGGCTACCGCAGCGCCACCGACGGCAACGCTACCCGGCCCAAATCTCGGCTACCCGCGGAGGAAATATTTACATTTATCTGAGAACAACTTCCTGTAAGCCCTGTTACTTCGCCCTTCGTTTTTTCCCTTTGCCTGAAAATTCATGACGACCACCGACGCCGCCCAAGCAACCCCGACTGCTCCGCCTTCCACCAAGTTCACCAAGAACTTTTGGGTGATCAATGCCCTCGAAATGGGGGAGCGCCTAGCCTACAATAATCTGCGTGTCGTCGCGCCGATTTACATCATGCAGGCCGACAATCCTGGCGGCTTGCACCTGACGGCGGGGGACAAGGGGATCATCTACGCGTGGTGGGCAATTGTGCAGTCGATTCTGCCGATTTTCACCGGCGGTCTGGCGGATCGTTGGGGATTCAAGCGCACGCTGAGCTACGCGATTCCCGCGATCATGCTGGGCTACATGATGCTGGGAGTGTTGCGGGATTTGGGTTGGGCGACAGCGCTGGCCGGACATTTTGTGGGGGAAGGGTCGGCGCATACGCCGCAATCGCTGGCGAATTACTGGTTGTTTCTCCTGTCGATCACGGTGTTGGCCGCGGGATCGGCGTTTTTCAAACCCGGTTTGCAGGGCACGCTGGCCAGCAGTTTGGTGAAAGAAAATTCGTCGATGGGCTGGGGCGTTTTTTACTGGGTGGTGAATGTTGGCGCGTTCGTCGGGCATTTTATCCCCGGCGTGCTGCTGGTGAGTGGACTGTTTGGGGCGGAAGCCAATTCGGCGGCGGCTTGGCAAAATGTGTTTTTTGCCTCGGCCGCTTGCACGGGGCTAAACCTGTTGCTGCTGACGCGCCTCAAGGACGTGCCTTCGGGCGCGTCCAAGACCGAGTCACTGGGGGCGGTGGCCAAGCGCACACTGCTCAACATTATCGAGCCGCGCCTGTTGTCCTTTCTCATCATCATGTCGGGCTTCTGGCTGATGATGTTCCAGTTGTGGGATCTGCAACCGAACTTCATCGCCGATTGGCTCGACAGCTCGAAGGAAGCCTCGTGGCTGCAACAGCACTTGCCGTGGGCGGCGCAATCGATGGTGCAGGACACCCCGCGCGGCCCGATGATTTTGCAAAACGTGCTGCTCAGCCTGAACTCAATTTACATTATTCTCGGGGTGGTCATCACCTCCTGGCTGACGCGCAAAATGCGCACCCTCTCGGCGATGCTGATTGGCATGGGAACGGCGACGGCGGGGATTTTGATCGCGGGGGCTTCCATGAACTTGTGGTGGCTGGTGTTTGGCATCCTGTTTTTCTCCATCGGGGAAATGACCATCGGACCAAAGAAAAGCGAATACCTCTCTCTGATCGCGCCGCCGGGGAAAAAGGGGTTGTATTTGGGCTATGTGAACATCCCCGCCGGCGTGGGCATTCTCTTCGGTTCACTGATCGCGGGATTCGTTTACGGGCGCTACGGGGAAAAGGCGGTGCTGGCGCTGAAGTATCTGGCGGAGAAAACTAATTTCGCCGAAGGAAAAACTTGGGACGGGAAGGTGGCGTCGTTGGAAACCTTCATCGGCGTGCCGCGCAGTGAAGCGATGACCACCCTGCAAACGCACCTGAGCCTGACTCCGCAGGAGGCGACGCAATTGCTCTGGGACACCTATAGCCCGCACCTGCATGTGTGGATTCCCTTTGCGGTGGTCGGGGTGGTGTCGGCCATTGCGCTGTTTGTCTT
>CALNBE010000284.1 GCA_937874455.1 uncultured Opitutia bacterium
CCCGCCGATCTCCCCGCGCTGCCCATGCTGCTCGCCCGTCGGCTCGACTCCGGCTCCCGGCTCGCCCTGCAGAGCGCCCTCGCCGTCCACCAACGCCAGCCCGCCTCCGCCCTCGTCTTCTCCAGTCGCCACGGCGAAATCGGCCACACCCTCCGCATCCTCCAAACCCTCGCCGCCCGGCAGCCGGTTTCCCCCGCCGATTTTGCCGCCTCCGTTCACAACACCGCCGCAGGACAATTCACCATCACCGCCGGGCAGCCGCTGCCAGCCAGCTCCGTCTCCGCCGGAAAACAAACTTTCCTTCAGGCACTTTTCGAGGTGCGGGCCTTTTTCGCCGCCGGACACCTCCGCGTGCTCCATGTCGATTTCGAAAATTCCCTCCCCGCCGTCTTCCACTCCGCCGAAGTCCCCGCCACCATTCCCCGCGCCGCCGCCTTTCTCTGGGAAAACACTCCGGACAAATCCGCCCGCGAAATTTCCTCCGCAGCAATTTCCTTCGAGGAAAATTCCGGCCTGCCGCCCGCCTTCGCCTTCCTCCAGCGTCATTTCGCCGGCACAGCCCCCCAACCCTGCCTGTCATGAAAATGCTCAACCGGCTGCTCCAACTCTGGCGCAACATCGGCACCGCGATTTCCTTCGCCTGCTTCGGCATCTTCGGACTTTCCCTCTCACTGTTTTTCATCCCGCTCTGCTGCGCCCTCAGCCCGCGCCAATCCCGCCCCCGTGTCGCCCAGCGCTGCATCTGCGCCAGCTTCAAAATCTTCACCCGCCTCATGCGCGGGCTGGGTGCCCTCGACTTTCGCATCGAAAACGCCGGACGGCTCGCCGAAGACCGCCACTGCCTCATCGTCGGCAACCACCCAAGTCTCATCGACTACGTTTTCCTCACTTCCCTCATGCCCGAGTGCGACTGCATCGTTAAGGAAAAACTCTGGGACAATTTCTTCATCCGCGGCGTCATCCGCTCCGCCGACTACATCCCCAACCGCGACGCCGACGAGGTGCTCGCCGCCTGCCGCCGCAAACTCCAGTCTGGCGGACGCATCCTCATCTTCCCCGAGGGCACCCGCACCACGCCCGGCCAACCGCTCCAACTCCAGCGCGGTGCCGCCAACATCGCCGTCCGCTGCCAGGCCGACATCCGCCTCGTCCACATCACTTGCGCGCCACCCATCCTCACCAAACAACAAAAATGGTGGCAGACTGCCGACACCCGCCCGCAATTCCTTATCCGCGTCGGCGAAAAAATCGCCGTCCGCGATTTCCTCCTCCCCGGCCTCTCCGCCGGACACGCCGCCCGCCTGCTCAACGAACGGCTCACCGCCGAACTCTCCGCCCCTCTTTCATTGACCGATCATGAATCCGCTAATCAACGACATCAAACAACTCATCATCGAGACCCTCAACCTGGAGGGCTTACAGCCTGAGGATATCGACTCCACCGCGCCGCTCTTCAACGAAGGTCTCGGCCTCGACTCCATCGACGCACTCGAACTCGGCCTGGCCCTGAAAAACCGCTACGGCATCGTCCTCAACTCCGAGAGTCAGGACACCCGGCGGCACTTCGCCTCCGTCAACGCCCTCGCCGACTTCGTCCAATCCCAAACCGCCGCCTGATTTCCTCCGCCATGGACAAGGAACAAATCTTCACCCAAATCAAGGGACACCTCCACCAGCTTTTCGAGGTCGATCCCGAAAAAATCACCCTGCAATCCCACCTCTATCAGGATCTGCAACTCGATTCCATCGACGCGGTTGACTTGGTCGTCCAACTCCAGCGCGCCACCGGAAAGAAAATCAAACCCGAGGACTTCAAATCCGTCCGCACAGTCGGCGACGTCGTTGACGCCGTGCACGACCTGCTCCGGCAAGCGTGAGCCATGCGGCGCGTCCTGCCAGTTTTCTCCGCGCTCCTCCTGCTCGCCTACCCATTCGCGGTCTTCTTCGGTCTGCGCCACTGGGGATTGGCGGGACTCGCGCCGCTGCTGCTCGCACTATTTTCCCTCCGCCTGCTGCAACGCCGCCCGCCGGTACGC
>CALNBE010000285.1 GCA_937874455.1 uncultured Opitutia bacterium
GAACGACCTCAACCTCGACGGTGGGGTTGCCGCGCGAATCAAGAATTTCGCGGGCGTGGATGTCGACGATCGTAGTCATGTTTTTTAAGGAAAAACTCGCGCCACGCAGAATGCGGGCTGCGGAACGTGGTGGTGTCTCCCTTCCCTGCGATTGTCAACAGCTTTACAGTGCTGAGGGCGCGGAAGAACCATTTCTTTCGCACCGTATTAGCTCAATTCCACCCTTGACCGCCCACCGGGCTTTTATTTCCTCCCCGTTTCCTTTTTTTCGCCGTTTCCGGCGGGCCGTCCTTTTCCTTTTCAACATAGAAAACATACCGTGAGCATCACCATTGAAGAAATCAGCCCCACGCGCAAAGCCGTGGTTCTTGCCGTTCCGGCCGCCGACATCGCCGCACAGGAAAACACGCTCGTCAAAGAGTTCGCCAGCCAGGCCAGGCTCCCCGGTTTCCGCCCCGGCAAAGCCCCCGTCCACCTGATCAAAAAGCAATTCGCCAAAGGCATCGCCGACGAGCTGAAATCCAAGGTCGTCGCCGAGGGCTACAAACGCATCCGCGAGGAATCCAAGCTCAACATCTATACCATCGTTGACGTTCAGGGCATCGACACGGTTTCCCCCGACGCCGACCTCTCCATCCGCTACGAGGTTGATCTGGCTCCGGAATTCGAACTTCCCGAATACAAGGGTCTCGACCTGCCCGCCGAGCCGGTCACCGTTTCCGAAGAGGAAATCGACAAGACCATTGAGGGCATCCGCTCCCAGCAAGCCCGCTTCGAGGTCGTGGAACGCGCCGCCGAAAAAGGCGACTACGTCAAAATCAGCTACGAGGGCAAAATCGACGGCACGCCCGTGAAGGAAATCGCCCCCGACGCCTACCTCTACGGCACCCAGCCGACCACTTGGGAGGAAGCGGGCGCGGAGGAAGCACCGGGCATCCCGGAAATCGTCGCCGGACTGGTCGGCAAAAAGGCCGGAGACAAGGCTGAGTTCACCCACGCGTTTCCCGCCGATTTTTCCGTCGCGGCGCTCCAAGGGAAAACGGCTGTTTACGCGGTCGAAGTTTTTGAGGTGCGCGCGAAAATCCTCCCCGAACTCAACGAGGAATTTTTCAAAAACGTCAACGCCAAGGATCTCGACGAACTGAAGACCCGCGTTCGCGAAGGACTGCAGGGGCGCAAGGAGGCCGAGGCCAATGCCAAACGCCGCCAGGACGCCATTGAGGCGCTCAACGCCAAGGTCGACTTCGCCCTGCCCGAGTCCGCCGTCGATCGCGAAGCCTACAACATTTTCCTCGAATACGCCAACATGCAGCTCCGTCAGGGCGTGGACGTGAAAGAAATCGAAGCCCAGCGCGAAGAATTGCTCAAAAATTCCAAGGAAGCTGCGCAAACTCGGGTGAAGACCCAGTTTGTCCTCTCCAAGGTCGCCGAAAAAGAGGAAATCAAGGTCGAGCAAAAGGAACTCAACGAACGCATCGTGCAGGAAGCCTATGCCGCCCGCATGCCCGTCGACAAATTCGTCAAGGAAATCTCCAAGGACCGCGAACGCCTCGTGGAAATGCAGCGACTGATCCTCTTCAACAAGGCGCTGGATCTGATCCTCGCCAATGCCAAGGCCTGAGCCGCGGCCAGCGCAAAGAAAAAACCGGTTCCCTCGGGAACCGGTTTTTTCATGCCCCGAATTTCCTTCGCTCCGGACACAAAAAGACCGGAGCCAAAATTTGCTCCGGTCCGGGAAAACTCGGTGACCCCGAGGGAAATTACATGTTTTCGTAGCGCTGACGCAGCATGTTGCTGAACGCCTGCACTTTCTTCTTCCGGCGGCGCACTTCGCAGGGCTTTTCAAAATAACGCTTGGCGCGGACATCCTTGATGATGCTCTCGCGCTCCAGCTTCTTCTTCAGGCGACGGATCGCCTTGTCCATGGTTTCGCCTTTGCGAATCTTGATTTCAACGGGCATGTTGGTGTTTTTGAAAGGGACGATGTGTTAAAGAGTCGGGCATCAAAAGAGTGCGCCCGCCCGCGTCAATGACTTTTTCTCCCGAGGGGCGGCTTGACACCTCCCCCGCTTTGGCCGACCTTCCTCTCCTTTTATTTATGGGCGTTCCAGTTTCACAAATGTTCAAGGTGGCCACCTACGTCATGGGCCAAAAGCTCAGCGGCCGGGATCGCTATCCCTTGGTGCTCATGCTTGAGCCTCTGTTCCGTTGCAATTTGACCTGCGAAGGTTGCGGCAAAATCCAGTATCCCGACCACATCCTCAAAAAACGCGTCACCGCCGCCCAGGCGCTGGCCGCCGCGGAGGAATGCGGCGCCCCCATGGTCTCCATCGCCGGCGGCGAACCGCTCATCCACCCGGAAATCAATGAGATCGTGGACGGGCTGATCAAACAGGGCCGCTACATTTACCTTTGCACCAACGCCCTGCTCCTGGCCCGCAAACTCGACTCCTTCAAGCCGCACAAGCAGCTCACTTTCTCCGTCCACATGGACGGACTGGAGGAGGAACACGACCACTCGGTGGCCCGCTCCGGCACCTTCAAAACCGCCTACGAAGCCATCGCCAAAGCGGTGAAACTCGGCTTCCGCGTCACCACCAACACCACCCTCTTCAACTCCGCCGACCCGCGTCGAGTCCGCCAGTTCTTTGACGAAATGATGAAACTCGGCGTCGAGGGCATGATGCTTTCCCCCGGCTACGCCTATCCCAAGGCGCCTTCGCAAGAAATTTTCCTCAGCAAGGAGCGCACCCGCGTGCTCTTCAAAAAGATTTTCTCCCGCGGGAAAAAATCCTGGAAGTTCAACCTCTCCCCCAACTTCGTCGCCTTCCTCCAGGGAAAACGCGACTACGACTGCACGCCGTGGGGCAACCCGACCTACAATGTCTTCGGCTGGCAAAAGCCCTGTTATCTGCTTTCCGACGGCTACGTGCGCTCCTTCAAGGAATTGATGGAGGACACCCAGTGGGCCAATTACGGCCAAAAAAGCACCGAAGCCCGCTGCCGCAATTGCATGGTCCATTGCGGTTACGAGCCTTCCTCCGTCCGCGACACTTTTTCGATCAAGGGCCTTTTTCGCCATTTCAGCGCCGAACGCCACAACCTCGACTTCAATGGCGAGGATCCCGACGCGCCGATGCCCGAGCTGGTCATTCCCGACTTGCAGGAAACCGGACACGCCTGCGGCTGCGGCGGCCATGGTGCCGAATCCTGCGAAACCGCCGACCAAAAGGAAACGGCTTCCGTCTAAAAAACGCTCCGTCTTTTTCCTCCGCCCGGCCTCACCGCCGGGCTTTTTCTTTGGCCGGGCCGTTCAACTCGACGCAAATCGGACACCGGTGCCCGTCGCAACCGCGAGCCGGACAATGCTCCCGGCCATAGTAAATAATCCGCAAGTGGAGCCGGTTCCATTCCGACTCCGGGAACAGTTTTTTCAAATCGCGCTCCGTTTTGACCACGCTGCTGCCGTCGCTCAACCGCCACCGAGCCGCCAACCGGTGAATATGTGTGTCCACCGGAAAAGCGGGAAAGCCAAACGCCTTCGCCATCACCACCGAGGCCGTCTTGTGCCCGACGCCCGGCAGCGCCTCCAGATCCGCGAAATTTTGCGGCACCCTTCCTCCGTGCTGCACGCACAAAATTTTCGACAACCCCACAATCGCCTCCGCCTTGCGCGGTGCCAGACCACACGGACGCACAATCGCATCCACCGCCGCCACACTTTGCTTCGCCATTTCCTCCGGGGTGTCCGCCAGCGCAAACAACGCCGGCGTGGTCAGGTTCACCCGCTTGTCCGTGCATTGCGCCGACAACAACACCGCCACCAGCAGCGTAAACGGATCCTTGTGCGCCAGCGGGATCGGCGTCTCCGGATACAACGCCGCCAGCCGTTTCGCCACCACTCTTGCCCTTTGCTGTTTGGTCATGCGCCCAAAGCTGCGTTTTCCCCGCCCAAGTCAAGCATCCCAGCGCCCGCCGGCGCGGAGGAAATTTCTCCGCCAGGCAAAGAATTTTCTACCAGCCAAAAAGCATCGCCAGCGTGTCCTGCAGCGACTTCCCCGGTACCAGCGTGCCATTGCGCTGTCGCAGCAGCACATCCCGCGCCACCGATTTTTTCTGCAACTCCAAATCCTGCGCGACTTCAATGGTCACCGAGTTCTTCCCGGTTTTCCCTCCCGGCGCAACCAACAGCGGCGTCCACCGCACCGGCATTCCGTGCCAGGCAAATTCAATCCGCCAGCCCGCCACCCGCGCCGGCACCACCGTCGTGCACAAACTAGGATAGCGGCGGAGGAAATCCGGCACCACCGTCGTGGCCACTTGCACTGTCACCGCAGTGCGCTCCTGCAGCACCATTGCCAGATAATCAGGCGCATTTCCAGCCGCGAGTCCGGCCTGCAAAAACGGCACAGGATCCGTCCCCAAGAGATTCCGTCCATTCCACAATCCATGACGGTTGGGCGTGGAGAAATCCTTTTGCCGCGCATACCAGGCGTCGAAATCATCACTCAGACGCAATCCCACCTCGAAGTGCAAATGCGCCCTTTCCTTCGGGAATCCGCGGCCGCCATCGGAACGCCCCAGTACCCCGAGCTTTTGCCCCGGTTGCACCGCTTGCCCGACGCGCAAACCGGGCTCGACCGAAGCCAGATGCGCGTAAAGCGTGTAAAAAACCGCCTTTCCCTGCTGGTGCAACACCACCACATAGCGGCCATAGGGACCGTTGGGCGACGGCACCACATGCGCCACCGTGCCCGGAGCCACCACGCACACCGCGTCGAGCGCCTCACCTCGCCGATCCCTTCGCGAAGCCCGGATGTCCAATCCTTCGTGAAACTTGTCTCCGTTGTTGCGCGCCGTGCCGTACAAGCCGGTTTCCGGCTTCCCCGAAGCCGCCGCCTGCACGTAACTCTGCCACGGGGTTTCCGCCCGCACCACCATTTCCGTCGGCCAGACAAACGCCTGAGCCCCGGCCATCGTCGGCAGCACACACGCCCAGCAGACCGCCAGCAGACAGCAGCAACGCTCCGGCACGCGCCTCATTTTCATGCGTAGATCAACGCCGTTCCACCGTCTTCCGACTGGCCAGTATCGCCTCCGCCGCCCCTTGGCGGTATTTCTCCATCAGCGCAATCCGCGCCTCCCGCGTTTCCCCCGGAACTTCGGAGATAAAGAAAATTTCTCCGCTCTGAATCGGCCCCTCGATCGGATGCACACCGACAATGGTGTCGTTAATTGACAGGAGCAGCCGACGCCCCTGCCCGCGCAATGAAAGCCGGTTTAACGTTTTCAGCGCCTGCCCGTCCACGTAGGTGACAAAACACAGCATCCGCAATTCCGGATCCCCGGCCTCCGCCATTTTCAAATCCAAAATCCGCGACATCGGCACCAGTTCCGGCGCAGTGACGACATCCACCGCAGTCTTGCTCACCGGCAGCATCACCTGAAAAGTTTCTCCTATCTGCAATCCTGGCGCGGCATCGACGAGGATTGCCGCGTGCAGCCCAGCCGAGTCGGCCTCCTCCTTGGCACAGCCAGAAGCCAGCAACAACGGGCCGCCCAACAGGGTCAGCGCAAGAAGACGGGAAAGGAAACAACGCAGGGATTTTTTCATGACAGACGATTTTGGGTTTGAAGACTTTTCGACAACATCCACTCAGGCCACCAGCACTTCCAGCGCGGGCTGGATTTGCGCCAGTTGCTCCGGCAAAAACTCGTCCGTCGGCACCAGGAATTCCTCGCGCGTCCGGACATGCAAATAACGCTGCACTTTCGAAGCCGGTTTGTCCAGTGCTCTTAAAACGCGCTTCCGCTCCAGCAGCAGCGCCAGCAACTGCTTCAGCACTGCCTTTTCTCCGGAGGGGTCCGCCGGATCCGCAAAGAGCGACAGGAAAAACTCCTCCCGCGTGGCCAGCAACTGCTGCCGCGCCTCCCGCTCCTCCTCGTTGCGATCCTTGACTTCGCGCACCCAGCGCCCCAGCTCCAGGCCGGGCAGTTGAAATCGCTCCAAATTTTCCTCCAAGATGTCCGCCCGCTCAATCGGCAGCCCCTCCGGTTTGTAAATGATGCACACCACGCGATCGCCCACTTTCAGGGATTGATCGCTCACCGCACAGCGGCGGGAGATGGGTTTGACCTGCCATTCCATAAACGGGGCTGTTTTGGAGAACTCCCTTCGCGCCGCAATGTTTAAACACCGGCCGCCAGCCGCATTTCCTCCGCGCACAAAACCGTTGCCAATTCCGCTGTTTCCTCCGCTTGATCACCGCATGAAAAAACCTCCGGAACAGCAACTGCGCGAGGACGCCTGGATCGGCGATGCCGTGCTCGGACTCTACGCGCGCCAGTGGCTGCTCGCCCACCATGGCCGAATCGACACCGCCGCCTTCATCGCCTTCACCAGCAACCAATTCCTCTCCGGCCTCAGCGAGCCCACCCAAGTCGAGGCGACCATTGGTCGCTGCTACACCCGCGAGGGAATTTCCTCCGCCTTCGCCCACATCGAAGCCACCCTGCTCCCGCTTTTTCAAAAACATCAGGCCCGCCGCCAGCGCAGCCGCCACGCCGCGCACTAACACCCATCCGCCACGCACCATGAAGACCTCCGACTCCACCGTCCCCGGCCTCGCCCTGCTCGTGCTTGACGCGCAGGACGTTTTCCTCCGCGCCATTCCCGGCGGAGACGCCCTCCTCGCCAATTGCCGCTTCGCCGCGCAAGCCGCCCGGCTGCTGGACATTGATCTTTCGACCCTGGTGCGCAAGCGGCAACGCCGCCCGGTTGCTGGGCGTCCCGGTTGTGTTCACCGAGCAAACGCCCGCCAAGCTCGGTCCGACCCATCCCGATATTCTGGCCGCCGCGGAGGAAAAATCCCCCGTTTTCGCCAAGGACAGTTTTTCCGCTTTCGGCTGCGAGAGCTTTTCCTCCTGGCTGGCCGAAAACGATATCCGGCACTTGCTGGTTTGCGGACTCGAAACTCCCATCTGCATCTATCAAACCGCGCTCGACGCACTTGGGGCCGACATCGCCGTCACCCTGCTCAGCGACGCCATCGGCGCGCGCCGTTCCGCCGACCACGAGTCCGCCCGCCGCGCCTTGGAGAAAAAAACCGACTGCCACCTGCTCCCGTCCGAGACCATTTTTTACAGCATTCTTCGCTCCGCCCGGCATCCGCAATTCAAGGCCTTCACCGCTTTGGTGAAAAATCGGTAAAATCCACCAAGGGGAAAACCCGCCAAGGCTCCTCCACAAAAAAAGACCGCTGTTTCCAGCGGTCTTCTTTAAGGAGCTAATTCCGGGGAATTATTTCTTCTTGGCCTTGGCGGCAACTTTCTTGGCAACCGGCTTTTTGGCGGCGGGTTTCTTGGCCGGAACGCTAGCGCGCTTTTCCTCGATCGCCGCTTGGGCAGCAGCCAAACGAGCGGTCGGCACGCGGTAAGGCGAGCAAGACACGTAGGCCAGTCCGAGCTTGTGGCAGAACTTCACCGAAGCCGGATCACCACCGTGCTCACCGCAAATCCCGAGCTTGATGTCGGGGCGGGTGGCGCGGCCCTTGGCGGCGGCAATTTCCATCAGCTGGCCAACGCCGGTCTGGTCGATGGAGGCAAACGGGTTCTTCGGCAGAATTTCGTTTTCCTGATAAACACCGAGGAAGGCGCCGGAGTCGTCGCGGCTCATGCCCAGAGTGGTCTGGGTGAGGTCGTTGGTGCCGAAGCTGAAGAACTGCGCGGTCTGGGCAATCTCGTCAGCGGTGAGCGCGCCCCGGGGGACTTCGATCATCGTGCCGACCATGTAGCTCAGTTTCACCTTCTTTTCCTTCTGCACCTCGGCGGCAATGCGATGGATCACTTCGACCTGGAGATCGAGTTCCTTCTTGAAGCCCACCAGCGGCACCATCACTTCCGGCTTCACCTTGATGCCCTTTTTCTGGACATCGGCAGCCGCTTCGAAGATCGCGCGGGCCTGCATGGCGGTGATTTCCGGGTAGGCGATGCCGAGACGGCAACCGCGGTGACCGAGCATCGGGTTGAACTCGTGCAGGCTGGCCACGCGGTGCATGATTTCCTCGACGCTGATCTTCAGCTTCCGGGCCAGATCCATTTGCTGTTCCTTGGTCTGGGGGAGGAATTCGTGCAGCGGCGGGTCAAGCAGACGGATGGTCGCCGGCAGGCCCTTCAACGCGCGGAAGATTCCGACGAAGTCGGCGCGCTGGTAAGGCAGCAGCTTGGCCAGCGCTTCCTCGCGGGCGGCCAGGCTGGTGGCGAGGATCATCTCGCGCATCGCATCAATGCGCTCGCCTTCGAAGAACATGTGCTCGGTGCGGGTCAGGCCGATGCCGTTGGCACCAAAGGCCACCGCGGTGGCCGCCTGGGTCGGCGAGTCGGCGTTGGTGCGCACGTCGAGGCGGGTCGCCTTTTTGCACCAGTCCATGATCTGGACGAAGTTCTTGTAGTCGCTGGTCTTCTTGGCGGCGGCCTGATTCTTGATCAGACCGAGGATCACGTCCGAAGGCGCGGTCTTGATTTGGCCGGCAAAAACTTCGCCAGTGGTGCCATCGATCGAAAGGAAATCCCCTTCCTTGAAGGTTTTCCCGTCAACCTTGAGGGTGCGGGCGGCGTAGTCGATATCGAGAGCCGACACACCGCAAACGCAGACGCGGCCCATTTGGCGGGCCACCAGCGCGGCGTGGGAGGAAACTCCGCCGCGGGCGGTCAGGATGCCTTCCGCCGCGATCATGCCGCGCAAGTCTTCCGGGGAGGTTTCGAGGCGGACCAGCAAAACCTTCTGGTTCTTGTGGGCGGCTTCCACCGCGCGCTCGGCGTTGAAGTAGATCTGGCCGGTGGCGGCACCGGGACCAGCGGGCAGGCCGCGGGCCACCAGCGTGGCGCTTTTCACCGCAGCGCGGTCAAACACCGGGGAGAGCACCTGGTCGAGCTGGTCGGCGGGCACGCGGGTTACCGCGGTTTCCCAGTCGATCAGTTTTTCCTTCACCATTTCGCAGGCGATGCGGACGGCGGCGACGCCGGTGCGCTTGCCGTTGCGGGTCTGGAGGAGATAAACGCGGCCTTCCTCGATGGTGAACTCCAAGTCCTGCATGTCGTGGAAGTGCTTTTCCAAAGTCTGGCGGAGCTTTTCCAGCTCGGCGTAGGGCTTCGGCATCACCTTCTTCAGCTTCTGCACGGGCTCCGGCGTGCGCACGCCGGCCACCACGTCTTCGCCCTGGGCGTTGACAAGGAATTCGCCGTAGAAAATTTTCTCGCCGGTCGCGGGGTCGCGGGTGAACGCCACGCCCGAACCTGAGTTGTCGCCAGTGTTGCCGAACACCATCGCCTGCACGTTGACCGCGGTGCCCCACTCGGAGGGAATGTTGTATTTGCGGCGGTAAACGATCGCGCGGTCATTCATCCAGGAACTGAACACGGCACCGACAGCGCCTTCCAGTTGGGTCCAGGGATTGGCCGGGAAGTCGTGCTTGGTGCGGGTCTTGACCAGCTTCTTGAAGCGGGCCACCAACTCCTGCAGGTCGGCGGCGGTCAGCGAGGCGTCGTCGATGTTTTCGTCGCCGTAGCGCTGCTTCTTCAGCTCGCTGATCACTTCCTCGAACGGCTCATGGTCTTCGTCCGGAAGCTTCTGCACCCCGAGCACCACGTCGCCGTACATCTGCACGAAGCGACGGTAGCAATCCCAGGCGAAACGCTCGTTGTTGGTCACGCGGGCCAGGGCGACGACGCCCAGCAAGGGCAGGCCCACGCCCGTCAGCAAAAAGCCGGCCGATGCGCCCAGCAGGTTGCCGCCAGCGGCCATGCCGACGACGGTGTCGTCGTTCAAGCCGAGGTTCAAAATGGTGTCCATCATGCCCGGCATGGAGTCGCGGGCACCGGAGCGCACGGCCACCAGCAAAGGAAATCCCTTGGCGTCGCCAAACTTTTTGCCGGTCTGTTTTTCCATCGCCAGGACGGCGTTGCGGACCTGGGCGCTGAAAAGGTTGGCCGGATAGCTGCGCTTGTTGGCGTAGAAATAGGTGCAGACTTCCGTGGTGATGGTGAAGCCCGGAGGCACCGGCAGCCCGATGCGGGCCATTTCCGCCAGGTTGGCACCCTTGCCGCCGAGAAGCGCGCGCATCGTGGAATTGCCATCTGTTTTCTTGCCGAACTCGTAAACGTATTTCGTTGACGAGGCAGATTTCTTGGCGGCCTTGGCAGGCGCCTTGCTCTTGGTTTTTTTAGCCATTTTTTGATGGATGTGTTGTGTGTAAAAATTGGTGAGAAAGAGAATCGGCATTCTCCTCCTGGGCGGAAAGGGGCTTCACCAAAGGCATCGGCGTTGAACTGTCAATGGGATAGGTGCTTCGCGAGGCATTCTTTCCCTTTTCCTTTCGCGAGAGCGGAGCAAAACAAAAACGGGCGGCGGAAATTTCCTCCGCCGCCCGCCGCGAAAAACGTCCCGCGCTTTTTACACAATGCCCTGCGCCAGCATCGCGTCGGCCACCTTCACAAAACCGGCGATGTTCGCGCCGTTCACGTAATTGATATAGCCGTCGTCGCCGCGTCCGTAGTGGACGCACGACTGGTGGATGGAGTGCATGATCAGGTGCAGCCGCTGGTCCACTTCGTCGCGGGTCCAGGAGAGGCGCATGGCGTTCTGACTCATTTCCAAACCGCTGGTCGCCACGCCGCCGGCGTTCGAGGCCTTGCCGGGCGCATAGAGAATTTTCGCCGCGACAAAGGTATCCACCGCCTCCAGAGTCGAGGGCATGTTGGCGCCTTCGGCGACGCACAAGCAGCCGTTCTTCACCAGCGTGCGGGCGTCGTCACCGTTCAGTTCATTTTGCGTGGCGCAAGGCAGCGCGATGTCGCACGGCAAATGCCAGGGGGTTTTTCCTTCGAGGTATTCCAGTTTGAATTCCTTTGCCAATTCGCTGATGCGGCCGCGGCGCTCGTTCTTCAATTCAAACATCCACTCCATCTGCTCGCGCGTGATCCCGCCGGGGATGTGCACGGTGCCGTTGGAGTCGGAGACGGAGATGACCTTCGCCCCAAGCTCCAAGCTTTTTTGCACCGCGAACTGCGACACGTTGCCGGAGCCGGAGATGGCCACGCGTTTTCCTTCGAAGCCGCCCCTGTTGTGCGTCTCCAACATTTCCTGCGCGAAGTAAACCGTGCCAAAACCGGTCGCCTCTGGGCGGAGCAAACTGCCGCCAAAGGGAATTCCTTTCCCGGTCAGCACGCTGGTAAACTGGTTCGCCAAGCGTTTGTACTGCCCGAACAAAAATCCGACCTCGCGCCCGCCCACGCCGATGTCGCCCGCGGGCACGTCGGTGTCCGCGCCAATGTGCCGGAACAGCTCCG
>CALNBE010000286.1 GCA_937874455.1 uncultured Opitutia bacterium
TGCAAATCCTCCACCACCGAAAAATCCGCCGGATCGCCGCGCTGCAGCAAACCGGCTGCCAATCCGTAATGCCGCACGGGATTCAGCGTGGCCGCCCGCAACGCCGCCAACGGTGCCACTCCCGCCGCCACCGCCCGCGCCAGCAGGCGATCGATGTGGCCGGGGAGCAAATCGTCGGGGTGCTTGTCGTCCGAGCAAAGGAAACATTTCTCCGGCGACTCCTTCAGCAAATCCACCAGCGCATCGAAATTTCGCGCCGCCGAGCCTTCCCGAATCGCCACAAACATCCCCGCCGCCACGCGCTGCCGCGCCTCCTCCAGATTCACGCATTCGTGATCGGTCTCGATGCCCGCCGCGGCGTAGCGCAGCAACGCCTCCCCGATCACACCGGGCGCATGGCCGTCGATCCGCTTGCCGCGTTTTTTCGCCTCGGCGACAATTGCCAGCATCGCCGGATCGCCGCCGATCACTGCGGGGAAATTCATCACCTCCGCCAAATACTTTACCTCCGGCAAATCCAGCAGCCCGCCAATTTCCTTTGCGCCAAGCGCCGCACCCGCCGTCTCGAAGCAGGTGGCAGGCACGCACGAGGGCGCGCCAAAGTAAATTTTCACCGGACTTTTTTTCGCATCTTCCAGCATCCAGCGCACGCCAGCCACGCCGAGCACATTGGCAATTTCGTGCGGATCGCTCACCGTCGCCACCGTGCCGTGCACGCAGGCGGCGCGGCCAAACATCGCCGGCGAGAGCAGCGAGCTTTCCACATGCACATGCGCGTCCACCAAACCGGGGATAATCCAGCGCGGAGGAATTTCCTCCGCAGAGGAAATTGGCTCCACCCGCGTCACACGGCCATTTTCCCAAAAAATCCGTCCGGGGAAAATTTCCCCCGCCACCACGTCAACAACCTGTCCAGCCAGTGATTGCTCCATACCGCAGGACATGAAAACCGAGCGGGAAGCGCAATCCGTTTTTCCTTCGCATCATGCGTCCTTTTCTCCGCTGCGGCACGCCGCCACTGCGAGGAAAATCCAGCCGACAATAAAAGCCGTGCCACCAATCGGCGCCACCGCGCCCAAGCCGCGCGGCGCGCCCAGCGTCATGGCGAACAGGCTGCCCGAAAAAAGCACCACGCCCGCCAGCCAGCCCAGCACCGCGCCGCGACTCCCGCGCCCGCCAGCCAGCATCCAGGCTGCCAGGCCGAACAAGGCCAGCGCGTGGACAAACAAATAATCCACCGCCGTGCCCCACCATTCCAGGCCCTTCGGCGGCAGCTCCAGCTTTTGCAAACCGTGCGCGCCGAACGCTCCCAGTGCCACGCCCGCGCCGCCCAGCACCGCCGCCAGCAGCAAAATCCGCCGCGCGGTTTTTTCCTTTGCCTCGTTTGCTTTGCTCATGTCCGGCAACAAATCCCGCTTTGGCCAAAACACAAGACGCCGCCGCCGGCAGTTTTTCCTCCGCACACCCGGTCTAAATTTTCCTCCGCGATCCTGGTGCATTTTCCAGTTCACAACCCCAAAGGAAATTTCCCTCCGGCAATCTTTCGAAAAAATCAGTTGACACTCCCCGCCCGCCCGCTTGTAACACGCGACATCACTTTACGGTGGATGTAGCTCAGTTGGTTAGAGCATCGGTTTGTGGTACCGAGGGTCGCCGGTTCAAGTCCGGTCTTCCACCCCATCATTTCCTCCCCCAAAGGCGCGATC
>CALNBE010000287.1 GCA_937874455.1 uncultured Opitutia bacterium
TAAGCTCCGAAATTTTCAATGGTTTGCAAAACTTGAAAAAGAGTAACTCAAACTGGAAAGTCCAAAGTTTAAAGCTGCCGAACGGCGACCTCCCCTCCCTCACCGCCCAAGCCGTCGCCGAGCATGTCACCAACTCCATTTTTAATTCAAAGGAAAATTGAAAGAATCAATGGAGAGATGTAGGCGCGGCGGTGATCTGGAATGACCCGCGACATTTCGCCGGAGTCGCGTTGATCGTTTTCGGCGTGATGAAAGGGGTGCCTTGGCGAGACATGTCCCCCAACCGCCTCTCCAAACTGCAAAAATCCATCCACAATATGAGGCGGTGCCGGAGGGAGTTTTTCTCGAATAAAAAAGGCATGCAAATCCTTGGCTGGACCTCGCCCATAGCGGATCTTTCGCGGAGCCTGAATGCAGGGATAAATCAAATTCGCCCGCCAGCTCGCCTGCAAGCAAAGTAGCGCATCAAAACAACGTCCCTTCATGAGTGCTCTCAATGCTTCATAATCCCCCCATCGGCGAGGCTTCTCGATCACAACAAACTCGACACCTAACGTTTCCAAAGAAGCAACCAACGGATACGCAGACCTACCTATCACCCAAGTGATTTTTAATTCCGGCCACTCTCGCAGCAGCATCTTGATCAGGGGCGTCACCATCACCACATCGCCCAACGCAGACAAACGCACCAAACAAAGAGACCGCAAATCGTCTTTGGCCCGTTGTGTAGATATGGCAGGCATGAGTCCCTTCACGTTGCTCGCATGATTTTACCAAGCAGAATCTGACCTGCTCCCCTGAAACTGTAAAAGGTTGAACGAGAGTCTTGGGGGGAAATAACGGAACCTAAGACGATGAAAAAGCGATACAGTGAAGAACAAATCCTACGGATCTTATCCGAGGGGAATAGTGGCAAGCCGGTGGCGGAAATCCTGCGTGAGTACGGGGAAGCCGAGCCAAAACGGCTTCATCGAGTCGTTCAACGGAAAACTCCGGGACGAATGCCTCAACGAGAACGTGTTCCTGTCGCTGACGCACGCGAGAAGCCTGCTGGAAGAGTTTATAGTCGATTACAACGAAGTGCGACCCCACAGCTCGCTCGGCGCGATGACACCCGGCGAATACAAACGCTCGCTCGAACGCCTGAGTCCCCCTCGGGGGACTCAGGCCAAGAATGTCTCCTTGCCAACCCAATCTACAACCAACAACCTCAACCAATCCTCAAACTCTCATTGAAACCGTGCAGCTTTGGGGGGCAGGTCACTGATAAAAATCACCCTTGCACACCAGCCCGCTGTCAGAGCCAAAAACGAGAGCTGAACATTAGGCACATACAAGAACTTAACAAGCCACCAAAAAACTAGTTTTAAAACATAAATAACTATACCAGAAATCCTTATCTGCTAAACCAAGGTATGACACACTAGCCAAAATGTGCTTTCCACACAACAGACAGCTCCGAGCGTTTTCGCACAAAGTCATGACACACCATCGCTTTGGATGTGCGCCAGGACCGTTTCAACCAGAACATCCGACAGCTTTGGCGCAATAAACAAATGAATGAGTGGGTCGTGATTAATCAGTTGCCGCGGGCCAAGGATGACATAAGCTGGGCGACCGCACGCAGCCGCAATATTGGGTGCAGCGGTATCGTTGCCCACACACGCGCGCGCCAAGCTCAATGCCGCCGCACTTTCAAGAATCGTAGCATTTGTCAAACTTGCGATCCCTCTGCGTAAATTCTCCGGCACTCCTTCCTCTATCTCTCGGGCAAAATCCGCCTCATTTGGCCCACCCAAAAGCAAAACGCCTCTGCCCTCCTTGATTATCTCTGTCGCCAACGCGGTATAATTTTCCCGCCCCCATTGCTTGACCGGCTCGGATGTACCGATCGCAAAGGCATAAAACGGACGGGGAAGCTCGGTCAAAAATTTACTCATCTTCTCCATTGCTTCTGCAGGAACGGATAACCTTGGCACAATTGGCTTATTACAAACCCCATGTGCAATCGCAAATGCAGAAGCATTCCAATAGACGTCCAACGACGGCCCTGTGTAGCGTTTGATAAAGGGCCCCTCGTTCAAAAACAGGCGCTGCCACCACCCAAATCCGTATGCCGAGCGTCGCGGGATGCTGGCCAGCCAAGCGATGATCGCACGGTTCGATTTCCCCGTGAAAAAAAGTGCCCGGCCAAACCGCCTTGCCTTCAACTCTTCCGCAATCCGCCAAATCCCAATAAGTCCACCATGTTTCCTCGGAGAGCCGCGATCTCCCTTCCTCCGCCGATGGTCGTAATAAATCACCTCTTCAACCCAAGGTTCGTTGGCGAGCAACTCATGTGCAAGAGTCGAGGGCTGCGTGATCACCGACACCTTTCCGCGATGACTCCGCTCCGCAATCAGACGAAAATAAGGGATATGCCAAACAAGATCACCTATGCCCGCAATTGCTGCAAAACAACAGTCTTAGGCCGCGAATCTCCATCGTCGGAAAGTACTTTGTCCAATTTATCTTCGTTGATCATCTCGGTTGGGCTACATAGCATGAAGCAACAGGGGCTTGATTCCAGAAAGAAAATACGGCGCAGTGTTTTTTAAGAGAATAACGGGTAAAGATAGAAAATTGAGCAAAACTTTACCAAAAGCTATCGTCGCTAAGCAGACGAAGGAGTGCCTCGGAAAAGGAGCTTGCGTTGTGAAGGAAAGAGATGCCTCCGCGAAAAACAGCGAGACAACTCCGCAATAAATTTACATCAACACATTGTATAACATATACATATATAACAGACACAAGGTTTTCGCGAATCGGGCTCCCGATAATGAGCCAGAGTATACTCCACACAAAAGCGCAGGGAATGCTGCTGGTCTTTGAGTAAAGGAAAAGCCGCCTCTGCCTCCCGCAATTGGGCATCACGGAGGTACGTTCCAGCGGAGCGCATGCCAGCCTCAGTTTGCGCCGCGCGAATCTCCAAAATGCTTTTTTCGGCCAACGCATCGGCCCGAGCACGAAAGTTTTTTCGGAGACGTTCTCCAAGAAACCAACCCTCCACACGCCATGATTGCGTGCCGCTCGGATTGCGGTGCGGTTTGATCGTCAGTTGGGTCTTTTTCACGTAACAGTTGCCACGTCAACTGGCAACTCTTGCCGCCCCAAAACTTAACCCATTCACCATCAATAAGTAAATTGGTGCTCAGGAGGGGACTTGAACCCCTACACCTTTCGGCACATGCACCTCAAGCATGCGTGTCTGCCATTCCACCACCTGAGCAGTAAAGGGCAGGTAGAACTGCGGTTCCCGGCGTGTTTGGCAACAAAAATTTTCCTCCCCGTCCGGCAAACCGCAACCCGCCGTTTGACAGTCCCTGCATCCTCTGTTCCGTGCATCAAGCCGTCCGCGTGGGCGGCGCAACCACACACACAACACCAAACCAGTGATGCCGATGAAAACTGCACTTCTGCTGACACTCCTGGCTGCGGGCTCCGCCCTCTCCTTCACCTCCGTCAACGCCCAACCGCTCTGCACCCCGGCCCCGTCCGCCGACTGTGGTGGCTGTGGCGGCGACAAGGACAAAAAGAAGGAGAAAAAAGAGGAAGCCAGCCTCTCCAACTGCTGCGACAAGGGTTGCGGCGGCAAGGAAAAGAAAACCGACGGGGACACCAAGGGCGCCTGAGCCCGCTTCTCCCTTTATTCAAAAACAAAAGGCGAACCTCCGCGGTTCGCCTTTTTCCTTTGCTCAGAGCAAGCTCCACGGGCCGCGCATCGCCCGCCCGCGCATCCGGTTCGCCAGCGGGTCGTTAACAAAGGTTTCCTTCGCCGGATCCCACTCCAGCAACCGCCGCCGCTGCATCGCAATCATCCCCAAATTGCAAATCGTGGTCGTGCGGTGCCCGATCGACAAATCCGCAATCGGATTCTGCCGGGTGCGGATGCACTCGAAAAAATTCCTCCAATGGTGCCGGCTGCGCGGGATCTGAATTTCCTCCGGGCCGATTTTCTCCTTCAACAAGGCCCGGTTTTCCGCGATCACCCCGCGCCGCGAAACCTCCAGCCAGCCGCGTTCGCCATGAAAACGGATCACGCCGTCGCCGCGCTGCTCATCCCGGCTGCGCACCCGCATCTCCACGCCGTTCGCATAACGACAGGCAAAGTAAACCTGCGAGGGCACGGTGAAAAGTCCGCTCGAGGGAAAATCCCCGTAGCCTTCCACGGACACCGGCCCGCTATCATCCATGCCCAACGCCCACTGCGCAATGTCCACGTAATGACTGCCCCAATTCGTGGTCTGCCCCAGCGCGTAATCCAGAATAAAACGGAACTGGTAGTGCGTGCGCTGCGCGGTAAACGGTGCCCAAGGCGCGGGCCCCAACCACATCTCGTAGTCAAATCCCGCCGGCACCGGCTCCTCGCGCCAAGTGCCCGGACAAAACCGGTTGTTGCCGGGAATGGTGATGTCGATGCCGCTGATTTTTCCCAAACGACCATTGCGAACCAACTCCACCGTCCGGTGAAAATACCCGCCGGAACGCTGGTGCGTGCCGGTCTGCCCAATGCGGCCATGTTTTTTCATCGCCGCCACCAAAGCCTGTCCCTCCGCGATGGTCAGGGTCAGGGGCTTTTCAATGTAAACATCCTTGCCGTGCCGGATCGCGTCGATCCCGACCAGCGCGTGCCAGTGGTCGGGCGTCGAAACCACCACCGCGTCAAGGTCCGGATGCCGGGTGATTTCGCGAAAATCGCCGGTGACCAAGCAGCCGGTTTCCTGCTGCTTCGCCTCCACTTTCCTTTGCGCCGCCAGCGCCCGCTCCCGGTCCACATCGCAAACCGCCCGCACGTAAACGCCCGCGTCGCTCAGTCCCAGCACGCTGTCCAGATTGAAACCGCCCATCAGCCCGACTCCGACAAAGCCCACGTTGATCCGCTTCGAGGGGGCGTCCGCGCCCAGCACCCGCGAGGGAATAATCGAGGGGAACAGCGCGGCCAGCGCCGTCGCCCCGCCCAGTTTCAAAAAGTCTCTTCTCGGTAATGTGTTTTTCATGATTATTGCCCGATAAAGGTAATCGCCCGCGCCGCCGCCTCGCGCATCGCCGCGTCCGCAGAGGAATTTTTCAAAGTCTCCAACGCCGGCACCGCTGCCGGATTCCGCCGCAGGCCCAGTGTGCCGATCAGGCCAAGCAACGCCTCCCCCCGCAACTCCGGCAGGGCGTCGCGCAACGCCGCATCCACCGCCGCTCCGGGAATCGGTTCCAGCGCCAGCCGCGCCATGTCTGCCGTTTGCGAATCCCGCAACAACGGCACCAGCGCCGGCACACAAGCCTCCGAACCCGCCAGTGCCAGCATCCGGCAAACAAAATCCCGCGCCGCCCGCGTGCATTTTTCCTCCGCCAACACACCCACCAGTCTTTTCTCCAGCTCCGCGCACTCCGCTGCCGAGGCCCCGCGCACCGCCTGCTCGATCGCGGAGGCGAACGTTCCGTCCCCACCATACTCCAGCCGCACCACTTCCTGCCAAGGTTCCGGGGCGCGATTAAACACCGCGTTTCGCGCGGCTTGCGCACTGTTATTTTCCTTTGCCATAAGTTTTCAGACAAGGATTTGCTTCAAAAGTGCAGTTTTCTCTAGATACTTTGCTCCCGTTTTCATCGGATTTGCCTTGCACCGTTAAACAGATCGTCTGTTTCCCCGCAGCATTTCGCGCCCCATTTCCTCTCCGCCATACCTTTATGCAAACCCAAGCCACGCTCATCGCCCTGCTTCACGGCCCCGACGCCCCCGGCATCGTTGCCCGCACCTCCGGCTGGATTTTTGAAAACGGAGGCAACATCCTGCACGCTGACCAGCATTGCGACGCCGAGGCGGGCATCTTCGTCCAACGCATCGAATGGAGTCCTGCGGCCGCAGATTTGGAGGCAGAGTCCGCCCGTTTTTCCGCTTTTGCCGCGCAGCTTGGCATGCAGGTAAAAATCGCCCCGAGCACCGCCCGCCCCAAGGTTGCCGTGCTGGTCTCCAAACAAGGCCACGCTTTTCACGATCTCATGCAGCGCTGGCGCGCGGGGGAAATGCCCTGCTCCGTCGCCTTCGTCGCCTCCAACCACACCACCTGGGCGGAGGAAACCGCGCAATACTACCACGCGCCGTTTCACCACATCCCCGTTTCCTCCGAGACCAAGCCCGCCGCCGAAGCCGCGCTGCTCGATTTGCTCCGCGAACACCAAATCGAACTCATCGTCCTCGCCCGCTACATGCAGGTGCTGAGCGCGGATTTCCTCAACCGGGTCAACATCCCAGTCATCAACATCCACCATTCCTTCCTCCCAGCCTTCGCCGGCGCCAAGCCCTACCACCAGGCCTACTCGCGCGGCGTAAAACTGATCGGAGCCACCGCCCACTACGCCACGCCAGTGCTCGACGACGGACCGATCATCCACCAGGCGGTGACGCCCATCAGCCATCGGCACCATGTCGACGATCTGGTCCGGCGCGGTCAGGATCTCGAAAAACTCGTCCTCGCTCAGGCCGTCCGCTGGCACCTGCAAAACCGCGTGCTCGCCTTCCATAACAAGACGGTGGTCTTCGACTGAGCCCGCAGGAAAACCGACGTCGGTCCCGACAGCGCCGGCCGGGCAGCGAGGGCGAGTCCTGAGAGCGCAACAAAGGAAAATTCCCCCAATTGCTCAAACAGGCGAAGCAGCTTTCGCCCGCCAACTGCTCGCCCGTCCGCAAGTCAACCGGATGGAACTGGCGCTGGCGGCGCAAAACCTACTCATCGCGCTGGCCGAAAATCCCCCTGCGCCCTAGCCCTGCGCGCCCAGGCGCTCCACGTATTTGGCCAGAATGTCGAACTCCAGATTCACCGGATCGCCCGCACGGCGCTCGCCGAGATTGGTCAGCTCCAGCGTGTGCGGAATCAGCCAGATGTCGAAGGCGTCCTCGTCCACCGAGGCCACAGTGAGGGAAATGCCGTCCACCGCCACGCTGCCTTTGTAAACCAGATATTTCATGAACTCCGGCGGCGGGGAAATCCGCAGGCGGTGATTCGCGCCTTCCTGCCCGAAGAAAAACACCTCGCCAGTGCCGTCCACATGCCCAGTCACAAAGTGCCCGCCCATCCGGCTGGTGGGCGTAAGGCTGCGCTCCAGATTCACGCCGACGCCGCGACGCAACAGGTCCAGCACATCAAAGGAAAGCGTGCTTCCCTCCTGCGCGGCCACCGTCAGGCAGCAGCCATTGACCGCCACACTGTCGCCGAGGGCGATACCCTGCGCCACCGTTTTCGCCTTCACCTGCAGGCGCCACACGCCCGTTGTCGCGTCCTGAGTGAGCGCCAGCACCTGGCCTTTTTCTTCAACGAGTCCGGTAAACATGCCCGCAGTCAAACGCTTTTCCTCCGCGATGAAAAGCCATGAAAAAAGCGGAATCCCCGAAGGAAATTCCGCCTGTCAAAATCTAGGAGGAAAAACTCAGTTGTTCTCCTTGCTGCGCTCGGCCTCGATTTTGGCGCGTTCCTCGGCCTCCACTTGGGCGCGGATGCGGCTGCGCTCCTCCTCCTCCATGATCCGGCGGCGGGCCTCTTTGCGCTCGTCCTCCTCGATCGCGGAACGCATTTCGTCCTCGATCTCGTCACTGGCGCGTTTGAATTCGCGGCGGGCCTTGCCCAGCCCGCGGGCCAGCTCCGGCAGCTTGCTGCCACCAAACAGGAGTACCACCAGCAGCACGATCAGGATGATCGCCGCGGGGCTCATGTTGCCGATAAATGCGAATGGAAAGTTCATTGTGTAAGGAAGTGTTGTTGGCGTGTGCCTTCTTGGCAAACATGGAATTTTTCTGCGGGTTCCCTTGGCGTTTTCCTCCGCGCACAAAAAAACCGGGCTTCCTGCGAAACCCGGTTTTTCAGAGCAAGGATGTTTAAACCGCGAAATCCGCCTCGGTGTAGTGGATCATTTTCTCCGCCGCCACCGCTTCGTTCACGCGATAGATTGATGCCTCCGCCTCGAACGCTTCCGCCGCGTCGCAGGTCAGCTTGGCCTCGCCCTTGATAGCGCGGAGGAAATTTTCCACGTGGAAAGTGTGGGCCAGCTTGCTGCCCACCCGGTTCTGCAGACTGAAGGCAGGGGGCGGAGGAGAGACGCGGGAATCTAGTCCGGCATCGTCACTCTTTTTCACCTCGACCTTGTCCGCCGTCATCAAGCCTTCCGCTGCATATTCTTTCCAAACTTCGGCGAAGTTCGGCTCGGCATAAGCCTTAATGTGCGAGGGCTGTTCGGACACCCTCAGCGAACCTTCAATTCCCATGAAGTTTTCGAAGTAGCCGCCGCCGCTGCTGGTGGTGGTCAGCACTTGGTAATAAGCGCGGGACACGCCATCCGGCGTTTCGTAATCAAAAATGCACATCACATTGTCATACCACTCATGAGTCTTGTAGTAATCGACACCGCCACCGGCCAACACGGAGCGCGGACGGCCAAAGACCCAGTTGAAAATGTCAATCTGGTGCGCACCTAGGTCGGAAATCGGGCCACCGGAATATTTTTTGAACCAGCGCCAATTGCGGAACTGGTGCTCGTTTTCGAAG
>CALNBE010000288.1 GCA_937874455.1 uncultured Opitutia bacterium
GGCGTAGGCCGTGGGCGGGTCCATCCGGTTGGGACATCCGCCGAAGACATTCTCGCCGTTTTGCAGAAAGGCGATGCGTGAACCGCCCGCGCCGCGAATCATCACCTCGCCGCAGGTGCCGCCCTTGCGGCCGACGGCGACGCCGGGGATGTTTTTCAACAAGTCTGCGCCATCCTGGGCGGGAACGGGCTGGATGGCCGATTCGGTGCGGATGACGGTGACCAGCGGGTTGCTTTGCGGAACAGCTCCGGTCACGACCAGCGGCGGCAGGGAGTGCGCCTCCTTTTGCGCGGTTTCGGCGGAATCCCGTGCGGGGGAATCCGGCAGTTTGTTTTCTTTGGCGGTGTTTTCCGCCGGGAGAAGGCTCGGGGCAAGGCAGGCCGCGCCGAGCAGAAAGAGTGCAGTCAGTCTAAAGTTGGCAGGTTTCATAAATGGCAAGTTGGCCAGGGACGCGCGCTCCAAAGACGCGGAGCAGGGCAATCCAAGGCGGATTAACAGATGAGCGCGGAAGGTTCCTCCGGCCGCGCCAATGGTGTTAATCAGACTTGCCGGGGCGGGGGAGACTCGGGGGAAAAGTCGAGAGCGCGCGCGCTTTCCGGCGCGGGGAAGGGCCAGCGGGGACGGGGTTTTTCCTCCGCGACTCGCAGCGGGGCGGCGGAAATCAGCACTAGGGGAATTTCCTTTTGCAAACTCCGGGAAAGGGCTTGCCGGGCGTTTTCCTCCGCGTCGAGGGCGCTCCGCACGTACAGGCAGTGCGCGCAGGGACGTTTGCCGCTGAAAATCACTGCCACTGCCTCGCGCGGCGCCATTTCCTCCGCGAAACGCTGGTACATCGTCACCCAGCCGACCAACTGCACCACGGGCAGGTGGACACGCGCCACCATGGAGGTGCTGAGGATCAGCAGGAGGGAGAAAATGCGCAGCCAGACGGAAGGCATGAATTTCGGGAGAGAGGCGGTTTTTCCGGGAAAGTCAAAGTGGCCAGCCAGACATCTGCGCGAATTAACTGTTAATGCGATGAACCGTGTCTTGACCGGACAAAGGGGAACCACCGTCTAGAGTGGCTGTTGTTTTTCTCAAACCCATGAAAATTTCATCTTCCCTTTCATTTTTACCCCGTGTCGGCTTGTTGGTTTTGGGCATGCTGACGACCGTGGGATTGCAGGCGCAGTCCGGCTGGCAAACTTTGTTCAACGGAAAAGATCTTTCCGGCTGGGAGCAAAAAGACGGCAAGGCCAAGTTTGCCGTGGAGGACGGCGTGATCGTCGGCACCGCGGTGGCCAAGACGCCCAACAGTTTCCTTTGCACGAAAAAAGCCTATGGCGACTTCACGCTGGAACTGGAATTCAAGTGCGACCCGAAGCTAAACTCGGGCGTGCAGATTCGCAGCGAATTGTCGAAGGGCGGACAGCCTTTCGGCTATCAGGTCGAGATCGACATGGACGCCGGGAGAAACCGCTGGTGGACGGCGGGCATTTACGACGAGGGTCGGCGCGGCTGGCTTTTCCCCGGTGCGCGCGGTGGTGACTCAAAGGAATTTTCCTCTGAAGGGAAAAAGGCCGCAAAGGAAAATGGCTGGAACAAACTGCGCATCGAAGCCTCGGGAGACCTCATTCGCACCTATCTCAACGGCGTGCCCCGCGCGGCCATTCGCGACGATCTGACCGCATCGGGTTTCATCGGCTTGCAGGTGCACAGCGTGGGCGAGGACTTGGTGGGTTCGCAGGTGCGCTTCCGCAATATCCGGATTAAGGAAGGCGCGGTGGCCGGCATCACCAAAGGCGCGATCCCGGTGGCCGAGGCGAATTTCGTCTCGAAAAAAGAAGCCTCCCAAGGCTGGAAATTGCTCTGGAACGGCAGCAACGGCCAGGGTTGGAAGAGCGCGCGCGGAGGAAAATTTCCCGACAAAGGCTGGACGATCAAGGATGGCGTGTTGAACATTCAGGACGATCCGCGCAAATCTTGGGCCTCGGTCGGCGACATCATCACCGAAAAAACCTACGGCGATTTTGAATTGGTGTGCGACTTCAACCTCACCCGCGGTGCCAACAGCGGCATCAAGTATTTCATCCAGTACACGGAGAAAGATGGCCGCGGTTCCGTGATCGGGCCGGAATATCAATTGCTCGATGATGAAGTGCATCCCGATGCCAAGGAGGGACGCGACGGCAACCGTACCGTGGCCTCGCTCTACGACACGCTTCCCGCGAGCAAGGATAAGCAGGTCAATCCTCCCGGCGAATGGAACACCGCCCGCATCGTCGCCAAGGGCAATCATGTCGAGCACTGGCTCAATGGGAAAAAAGTGCTGGAATACGAGCGCAACTCCGAAGCCTACAATGCGTTAATTCAGAAGAGCAAATATAAGAAGGTAAAAGATTTCGGAAACTGGAAGGAGGGGCATATCCTGCTGCAGGATCACGGCAACAGCACCTTTTTCCGCAACATCAAGATCCGCGAGTTAAAGTAAAAGTCTTTCTTTTTTCCCTCATCGGCGATCCTTCCGGGGATCGCCTTTTTTGCAGCAAAGGAAATTTTTGACAGGAGACCGTGGAGGACGCGGAGGAAAAAAAAGAGCAAAGGGAAAAGGCTGAACGCGATGTCCTCATCGCGTTCGGGCTGGAGGAGGAGGGGGAGGTCGGGGATTTTCGTTAAACCGCAGAGCACGCAGAGGGCACGGAGTAATGGGTGCGGTTTTGGGAAATGGAGAAGAAAAGAGAATGGATACCGATTTTCCTCCGCACCTTGGCGGCTCTGCGTGAGTTTTTTTGAACCACGGATGACACGGATAAGCAGGATGTCTTAACGCAGAATCTTTGTGCGTTTGATGGGAAAAGGTGCGCGAAGAAAATTTTGGCGAAGTCGGGACGGAGGAAGCGGAATAAGTCCTACCCGACTTTCCTCCGCCTCCAGCCAGACAGCGGAGAAAGGATGAATGTCGAGGGCGTTGGGGTGCCAGCCGCGGACTTCGGGGCGGATGAGGAATTTGTTGGTGTTGTGCACCAGCGGGATCACCGGCATCGCGGTGAGGAGTTTTTCCTCCGCGCTTTCAAAGGCGGCGCGGCGTTCGGCGGGGGAAATCGTGCGCGCGGCGCGGGCCAGCGCGGCGTCGTAGCCGGGGTCGCTCCAGCCGGTTTGATTTTGCTCCGAGGCGGAGG
>CALNBE010000289.1 GCA_937874455.1 uncultured Opitutia bacterium
CTGTCACAAATGGGCCTTTTCAGGAAATTTCCGATTGGTGGAACGGCCTTGACGGGGAGCCAAAGACGGCAACCGTTTCGCGCATGAGCAAGCAAGATACCTTCACCTTAGAAGTCGATGCAGAAGCCTATGCACTTTTGAAGGCAGCGAAGCGCAAAAACGAACCTTTTAGCGCGGTGATTCGTCGAGGATTTCGGGAACGTCTGCCCCGTGGAGTAACGCGAATTACAAATCCTAAGATTGTCGCAGGACTGGAAAAGAGTTTGAAAAAGGAACTCGAAGCCGGAGAATTTCGGGAGATCAAGAGTTTTCGGGATTTGTTAAATGCGGGTTAAAATATCAAAATCTTTCGAGAAAGCATTGCGAAAGCTGGGGAGCAAAGAGGCTAATTCTGTTGCCGAAAGCTTGGACGAGGTTGTTAATTCATTTGGGAGACCTCACTTGCACAAAGGGATAGGATTGAGAGATTTGAACGTAAAGGGCGGCGTGGCATATGAGGTAAGGGTTGGTTTGGGTTGCGTGCGATTTTTCAAGTCAAGGAGAATTGCCTTTATTTTAGAATGATAGGAAACCACGATGACGTTCAGGCGTGGAAAAGAAACAACGCTTGACGAACCAACGACACCGAACGAATTTCCCCCGCGCTTTTCCGGGGAATAGGGCAACGCAGGGATGCGACCCGAGAGCACGGGAAAGTCTTTGGCGTTTCGGAGTTGCCTTAAAAATTCTCGGCTGGCGTTGCTGTCAATTTCGCGCAAAGGGCTACCCCCCCCAAAAAAAATTCGCAAAACCGGGAAAAGTGAAGTGAGACATGCGTTTTGTTTCTCGGTGGAAATTTCCTCTCGGTGAATCGTGAGATATTTTTCGACGGCTAAGAAAAGAGTGAATGCGCTTTTGCGCCGCTGGTAGTCTTGCCAGACCTTCAAGACTCCAAACAAATCGGCGTTGCCGATTGCCTCTTGAAATCAAGGAATCGCTGATGCGCGGCTGGGTCGAATTTGAGGGCAGAGGTGCCAAAATCCCGTTTCCGCTGTTTCCGCGTTTGGGCAAACTCATTGGCAGCGGATTGGGTGGCAAAACTTTTGGTTTTAACCCGGCGTTTGCCGTCGATAAACGCCCCCCCATTGGACAAGGAATTTGCTGCAGCGGTTGGGGGCGGCGAAAACTCGGATTCCTCGCGGAAGGTTGGTTGTGGGTTTCGGTGCCTTCATGGTTCGCATCGTTTCGCGATGCCCCAAAGCAGCCCCATTTCTCCCTTTTTCGCCCCGCAACCCATATAAACACAGGGGCAAGGGAAATTGGTGCGGGTAACCAGACTCGAACTGGTGTCACCACTTTGGAAGAGTGGGGTCCTACCACTGAACGATACCCGCGGCAAAAAGACAGGCGCGATATCACGGCCTATTTCCCCCGCGTCAAGTTTTCTTCCCAATTTCTTGACCCGCCTTTTCCGCCGCCGTAACCACCTGCCATGCCGCCCAAAGAAAATGCCTCCGAGGTGCTGCTCTACGCCGCACCCAACACCAATGCCGACATGCTCTGGTTCAGCCGCTTTCACGCGGCCGATCCTTTCCTGGCTTTCTCCGCGCGCGGCAAACGCATCGGCGTGGTTTCCCTGCTGGAGGTCACCCGCGCCCAAAAGGAATCCGCCTTCGACGAGGTGCTCAACATGCACGAGATCCTTGCGGCGCGCCGCCAAACGCATCCCGCCGCCGGGCTGCCCGAGCTGATCGTCTGGGCTGCGCAACGCTACCGCATCAAAACCTTCCGCGTGCCGCCCGATTTTCCGGTGCGACTTCATCAGGATCTCACCGCACGGGGCCTGCCGCTCGTCATCGGCGACCAACCGTTTTTCCCCCAGCGAGTGCTCAAGACCGCGGAGGAAATGCAGTGGATCCGCCAGGGTAACTCAGCCTCCTGCGCCGGTTTCAAGGCGGTGGAAAAAATCCTCGCCGCCTCCGAGATCCAGCGCGGTTTCCTCCGCCACGAGGGCAAAATTCTCACCGCCGAAAAACTCCACCAGGCCATCGAGCTGGCCTGCCTCCAAGCGGGCGCACTCAACGTCACCGGTCTCATCGCCGCCGCGGGCGACCAGGCGGTCGACTGCCATTGCCACGGCAGCGGCCCGATTCCCGCCGACCAGTTGATCGTCGTCGACATCTACCCGCGCGTCACCGCCACGGGTTACTTCGGCGACATGACCCGCACTTACCTCAAAGGAAAAGCCTCGCCGCAGCAGCGCAAACTGGTCCACACCGTGCGCGCGGCGCAAAAGCTCGCCTTCGCCGCCATTCGCGCCGGAGTCACGGGTGCCAGTGTGCATAACAAAGTCGCCAACTTCTTCGTCGCCGAGGGCTACGCGCCGGGCGTCGATCGCGGCTATCAGGTCGGGTTCTTCCACGGCCTCGGCCACGGCCTCGGGCTCGATGTGCACGAGGCGCCAAGCCTCGGTTTGCGCGGCACCGAAAAACTTCGCGCGGGCATGGTCGTCACCGTCGAGCCGGGGCTCTACTACCTGGGCATCGGCGGCTGCCGGATCGAGGACGTGGTCGCCGTCACCGCCGACGGCTGCCAGCCGCTCTCCAAACATCCCTACCGCTGGGAAATTCGCTAGGAGGAAATTTTTCCATGGCCCGCGGCCGAGCCGGCACCCATTCCACCGTGATCGACGCGGCCCAACCCGTGGTGGCGCTGCTCGAAAAACACGGACGCGTCTCCCGCGGCATCATCGAAGCCCGGGTCGGCGCAGGCGGCCACTCCATCAAAGTCCTGCCGCTCGACGGCGCCCTGCGCGTCACCGTGGTCGCCAAGGGTGCCAAGCAAGAGCTGCATGTTTACGGGATTTCCCTCGAAAAAATCGGCGAACTGCTCGCCGACAAATCCCTCCGCCATTTCCTCGTCCGTCTGCCCGAAGGCTCCCCCTAGAAAAATTTCCTCCGCCCGTTTTATGGCACACGCATTGCCCTGCTCTTAATTGCCGATTCCTTATTCATTGTTTCTGTTTCCTGCCAACCTTGCCGCCACTCCTCCGCACCACCTCCGCCGCCGACTGGGAAGCCGCGCCGCCGCCCGCCCGCTGGCTTCCGGCCATGGCGCAAATTTCCTCCGCCCAACTGCCCGCCTCCTGGCAGGGTTTCTGGTCGGAAAAAGTTTCCTCCGCGCTGCTGGAATCCGGACGCACCGGACGCTGGACGGTGCGTCCGGATTCCA
>CALNBE010000290.1 GCA_937874455.1 uncultured Opitutia bacterium
CATCGGCAGTTTCCTTTGCTTCGCAAAACGCTCCAGGTCGCGCAAACAGCCGCCGTAAACTTCGCCCTGAAACGGCGCCACCGCCCCCTCGGCCAGCGTTTTTTCAGGATCGGGAATCACTTTGTCCCAGTCGATTCCGATCACCCGCCCGAAACCCCGGCAGCGCGGACAGGCCCCGATGGGCGAGTTGAAGGAAAACAGCGCGGGGATGGCCGGACGGAACCGGGTGCCGTTTTGCGCGACGAGATTTTCCGCAAAGGAAATCGGAGCGCGGAGGAAATTTGGCTCTCGCGATGACGCGGCGGCGCGGGGGAATTTTTTCGGCGCAAAGGAATGGGGAGGCGATTCCTCCGCCGCCAATCCGTGGTGTTGTTTTTCTTGAAACGGTATCGCTGCGTTTTCGTTTCGTTGCGAAAAATTTTCTTCCGAGAAAACCACCATCCGCCCCTGTCCAAGCCGGAACGCCACCGTCGCCGCCTCCAGGAAACGCTCCCGATTTTCCTCCGCAATGCGCACCCGATCCTGCACCACAAAACCGTCTGCCAACTCCGAGGAAATTTCCTCCGCGTCCAGTTTCGCCACCGCACCGCCGAACACGCCGCGGGTGTAACCTTGGGCAACGAAGGGCGCGAGCACTGCGGGCCAGGCGAGTTTTTCCGGACGCCCCACCGCAAAGGAAATCAGCACCGTTTCCCCTGCGTGCCGCGCCGCCATTTCCTCCCACACGCTCGCCGGATGATGCGGGCGAATCGCCTCGCCGGTGACCGGATCGTGCAACTGGGCGCGGTGCGCGAACCAGACTTTGAACCAGTCGCAAAGCTCGGTCATCGTCCCCACGGTCGAGCGCGAGGTCTTCACCGTGTTGCCCTGTTGGATGGCGATTGAGGGCCGGATGTTTTCAATCGCGTCCACCTCCGGCGCGGGAAGCAGTTCGAGAAATTGGCGCGTGTACGGGCTGAAGGTTTCGACGTAGCGCCGCTGCCCCTCCGCGTGCAGCGTGTCGAAAACCAGCGAGGATTTTCCCGCGCCGCTCAGGCCCGTCACCACCACCAGTTTTCCCACGGGAATGTCGAGGTCGAAGCCCTGCAAATTGTTCTGCCGCGCCCCGCGAATGCGAATGCTGGCGGAGGAAATTTTTTCATCGGAATGGGAATCGCGCAAAGGGGACATTTGTTCACCCATAGCCCAAGCCGCGTGGCGCGCAAAGCCGATTATTTTTTCACCCGCCATTGCCGTGCTTGGGCCAAGCAAAGGAACGCAAGAAAACACCAGCGCCCCATGAGCAGCTGTTTCCCTCCGCGGCCGCGACACATCCCTTCTTTCACCGACCTGCCTCCAATCCGTCCGACAACCAAAGCAAATTTTCCCGCTGCCCGCCGCTCATTTTCCTCCGCACCTAACACCGCAGAAAAATTTCCTCCGCCCGCCGCCGAATGGCCTGCAGGGAACCTCTCCGCCGGGTGCTGGTCTTAAAATTTACCATGACACCCCGCGCCCCGCTCCCCGTTTCTTCCGCCTGCAACCGGCGGCAGTTTTTGCAAAAAGCCGCGCTCGCCACCGGCGCAGTCGTCTTTCCCTCCCTTATCCCCGCCACCGCGCTGGGCCGCAACGGCACCATCGCGCCGAGCAACCGCATCGTCATGGCCGGAGTGGGCTTTGGCCGCCGCGCCGAATACCTGACCGGACACTGGTTCCTCCAGCAAAAGGATGTGCAGCTCGTCGCCATTTGTGATGTCCGCAAGGAACGGCGCACCGCCGCCAAACAACGGATCGACGCCCACTACAAAAACACCGACTGCACCACCTGCGTCGAAATGGACGAGGTGCTTTCCCGCGCCGACATCGATGCGATTGTCTCCGCCACCGGCGACCGGCTGCACACTCCGGTGGCCATCCGCGCCATGCGGGCGGGCAAGGATGTTTACAGCGAAAAACCCGCCACCATGACCACCGGCGAGGGACAGGAACTGGTGCGCACCGCCGCCGCTTACGGGCGCGTTTACCAGGCGGGGATGCAGCGCCTGAGCGAGCGCAACTTCATCTTTTGCGACGAACTCGCCCGCCGCGGTTTCCTCGGCGAAATCCAAACCGTCCACGCCCACCTCGCACCCTGGGGCGGCGTCCACATGCGGCGCGACTGGCTCCCGGAGCAACCGCTGCCCAACCCCGCCGAGATCGACTGGGACCGCTGGCTCGGCCCCTGTCCGTGGCGCCCCTACAACCAGGAATACGTCAAGGGCGGCTGGCACAACCACTACGATTTTTACACCAGCGTCATCGGCGAATGGGGTTCCCACACTTTCGCCTCCTGCCAGTCCGCGCTCAATGCCCAGGACACTTCTCCGGTTCATTATCCTTACGTCAACAATGCCAACGCCGACGGGCTGGCCATGACCTTTGCCAACGGCGTGAAAATGCTTTCCCTCGCCGACAGCCAGTGGCGCGGCAGTTGCGGCATCCGCTACATCGGCACCGAGGGCTGGTGCGCCACCGCCGACGGCTACTCCGCGCCCGAGGTCTCCAATCCGGCTCTGCTGCGCGACCTCCACAAGATCGTGCAAAACTACCTCCTGCGCACCGGCCGCGAACTCGACCATGTCCGCAATTTCCTTTCCTGCGTCAAATCCCGCCGGGAAACCGTCGCCAACCCGTCCCTCACCCACCGCACCATGAGCACCGTCCATTGCGCCAACATCGCCCAGTGGCTAGGCCGCGACCTCACTTGGGATCCGGTGAAGGAGGAATTTGTCAACGACGACCAGGCCAACCGGCTCCGCTCCCGCGCCAGCCGCGAAGGCTGGCAGATCGTCTGAACCCCGTCCACCCCGCACCCCGTTTCCCATGAAAATTTCCTCCGCGCTTTTCTTTTCCATTCGCACCCTCCCCGCCCTCGTGCTGCTCTGCACCGCGCCGCTTTTCGCCGCGCCGTCCGAGGCCGAATTGCTGGCCGTGCTCCGCGACCCCGACGCTTCCGTCAATGCCCAGGTCACCGCCCTGCAACAACTCGGCGACTCCGGCACCGCCGCCGCCATCCCGGCGCTGACCGCGCTGTTGGGCGCCGATCAGGCTTTCCTCCGCGACGCGGCCCGCTACGCGCTGGAAAACATCCCCGACCCGTCCGTCGAACCGGCCTTGCTGGCTGCGGCGGAAAAACTCTCCGGCCCGGCCCAACTCGGCGTTGTCCAATCCCTCGGACAAATCGGCTCCGCAAAATCCGTCCCCGCCCTCGCGCATTTCCTTTCCGCGGAGGAAACCGGCCTCGTCGCCACCGCCGCCCAGTCGCTCGGCAAAATCGCCACGCCAGCCGCCCTCGCCGCGCTGGAAGCCCGTCTCGGCAAAATTTCCTCCGCCGCTCCGGCCTTCCTGCAAGCGGCGGATCGCCTGGCCTCCCACGATCCCCGCGCCGCCGCCCCGCACTATCGGCGACTGCTGGAATTTTTCCCCGCGCCATCCGAAGCCGTCCGGCTGGGCGCCTTGCGCGGTCTGATGCTCACCGGAGGCCCCGAAGGGTTCGCGCTTTGGGAAAAATCCCTCCGCGCCGACGACGTCGCCACCGTGGACACCGCCCTGCGCGCAGTGGTCGATTTCCCTGCCGACTCCGCCGCCACCAAGAGGTTTTCCTCCGCGC
The DNA here is from genome assembly GCA_937874455.1 of uncultured Opitutia bacterium. Classification (GTDB taxonomy): domain Bacteria; phylum Verrucomicrobiota; class Verrucomicrobiia; order Opitutales; family UBA953; genus CALNBE01. The sequence goes on from CALNBE010000290.1 coordinate 3,629, forward strand.
TGGCAGAAGTTTCCCCTGCCACCCAAATCCGGCTGGCCGCTGTCTTGACGGAACGGGGTGATCCCGCCGCCAACGAAGCCTTGCGCCAACTGGCCTTGCACGATTCCGCCGACCCCGCCGCCCGGTTCGCCGCCGCCCGCGCCTTAGTCGCGCTCGGAGATATTTCCTCCGCCGAAAAAGCCCTCAACCTGCTCCTGGTCTCCGCCGACAACTCCGTCGCCGACTCCGCCCGCCAAGCCTTGCATTTCCTCAACTACGAGACGCCCGCCGCCGAGGCCGCCCTCGGTTTTCAACCCATGTTCAACGGGGAAAACCTCGACGGCTGGCGCGGCGGCGACGGCTGGTGGTCAGTGGTCAACGGCGTGCTCACCGCCCAAAGCACCGCCGAAAAACCCTGCACTCGCAACAGCCACTTGTTCTGGGAGGGCGGGGAGAAAAAAGACTTCGAGCTGCGCGCCGAATTTCGGCTCAGCAAAGACGCCAACTCCGGCATCCAACTGCGCGCCCGCGACGCCAACGGCGACACCAGCTATCAGGCCGACATGAACGGATCGGGTGAATACGCGGGCTTCCTCTACCATCCGGAATTTCATCTGGTCGGTGAACGTGGCTCCCAGGTCGTGCTTTCCGCCGACAAAAAAATCGCCCGCACTCCCTTCCCCAACAAGGAGGCGCTGAACCGCGTTTTTCAGCCCGGCGCATGGAACGACTACCGCATCGTCGCCCAAGGCCGCACCCTCACCCTTTACCTCAACGGCGTCAAAACCTCCGAATTCACCGACCTGCGCCCCGCCGCACCCGCCGCCGGCCTCATCACTTTGCAAATGCACAGCGGGCCGCCGATGAAGATCGAGTTCCGCAATCTGCGCCTCCGCGATCTTTGAGCCGCGAAGGAAATTTTTCCGCCGAGCCTTCATCAGGTTCCGACTGGGAAAAAGCGTCCATTGCGAACAACTGAAGCTTGGAGGAAAAACGCGGCGACCTGCAAATGACGCTGCACAATTGCGTCCCCGGCTTCGCGCTCCGGCACATCCTTCACGGCTCCGCCTCAGAATAAAAACTTTCCACCATTTCCGCGGAAAAATCTCATTTCCATTTTCCCCCGCTTCGGCTGAATGCCGCCATGCCCCGCAACCGCTCCATTTTCCGTCGCAAAGTTTTCCTTTGCTCCTCCGGGTTCCTCTTCGCGCTGACCGCCGTTTTGTTCTGGCAATGGCCGCGGGTGGAAGCGCTGGCCGGAACAGTTTCCGCCCGGCTCGGCCCGCCGCACACGGTGCAAGAACGGGTCGATGCATACGGCGACGCCGTGCAAAAACGCCTGCGGCCACTGTTCGAAAAAAACAGCGTCGCCTACCCGCCAGCCCGCATCACCCTGATCGGGTTGAAGGAGGAAAAACAACTCGAACTCTGGGCGGGCAACGCCACCGGACCGATGCGTTTGCTCAAAACTTACCCGATCAAGGCGGCCAGTGGCGGCCCCGGCCCCAAACTGCGCGAAGGAGACCGGCAGGTGCCCGAGGGAATTTACGCCATCGAATCGCTCAACCCCAACAGCCGTTACCACCTTGCCCTCCGCGTCAACTACCCCAACGCCTTCGACCGTGCCCAGGCCCAAAAGGAGGGCCGGAGCAATCTTGGCGGCGATATCATGATCCACGGCAAGGCGGTCTCCATCGGCTGCCTGGCCATGGGCGATTCCGCTGCGGAGGAAATTTTCATCCTCGGCGCGCTCACCGGAATTGAAAACATCCAAGTGCTGCTCTGCCCGGCCGATTTGCGCCGCGGCGAATTTCCTCCGCCCCCCGCCGCACCCGTCTGGACCACCGAGGTTTACCGCACGCTCAAAACTGCGTTAAAAGACTATCCCGACCGGCCTTGAGGAACTTTTCTTTTTCCCCGCGCCCAAGTTACCCACGCAGCGACGCAACGCCGCAAAGCGTGAAAGTCTTGGAGGAGAAAATCAGAAGATGGATTTTCCCTTTAACCAAAACTCTCAAAGAAAACTCCATTCCCAAAGGAAATCTTCGTGTCCATCGCGGTTTCCCCCGCCCACTTTTTCGCTGCACCTCCTCTCTGTGACCGCTGCGGTTTCCTTCGTCTCCCCGCAGTTTCGCACAAAAAAATCGCCGGAGAAAATCCGGCGATTTTGGCAAAGGAAAATAGACTTCCCGTTTATTTGGAAACGGCCTTCTGGTAGCTGGCCTCGGCCACATCCCAGTTGACGATATTCCAAAACGCCGAGACGTATTCCGGGCGGCGGTTCTGATACTTCAGGTAGTAGGCGTGTTCCCAAACGTCGATGCCCAGCACCGGACGTCCGTTCACTTCCGCCACACCCTGCATGCGCGGGCTGTCCTGATTCGGCGTGGAAGTCACTTCCAGCGAACCGTCCTCCTTGACGATCAGCCAAGCCCAGCCGGAGCCAAAGCGCGTCGCGGCGGCGGCGTTAAATTTTTCCTTCAGCGCGTCGAGGCTGCCAAAGGTTTTGTTGATCGCCTCGGCCAAGGCGCCGACCGGAGCCTTGGCGCCGCCGGGAGTGATCAGCTTCCAGAAAAAGCTGTGGTTGGCATGGCCACCGCCGTTGTTGCGGACGGCAGTGCGGATCGAGGCCGGAACCTTCGACAAATCGGAGATCAGGCAGTTGACGCACTCGGGCGCGGCGAAGGAAGGCTCCTTGGCCAGCGCGGCGTTCAGATTCGTCACGTAAGCATTGTGGTGCTTGTCGTGATGGATCTCCATCGTTTGGGCATCGACGTAAGGCTCGATGGCGTTGAAAGCGTAATCCAGAGGAGGAAGTGTGTAAGCCATGGTTGTTTTATTTGGGTTGTTTTTCAGAGTTTTTTCAACGGGACCGACGGCGGAAGGCCTGGGCTCCGTCTCATTCGCACAAGCGGAAACCACCTGCGCCAGTCCAATGCCCAGCCCGGCCAGTGCGAGATTTTTTAGAAAGCCGCGACGGTCGGGTGAGGTATTGTCAGTGTGATTCATAAGCGAACTCCCATGATAGAAGCCCCGTCCCGGAAGTCAAACAACCCCCGGAGGTTGTTTGTCCCGCTTCATGGAAAAATACGCCTGCAAAATGGCCCGGCATTCCTCCTCCAAAACCCCGGAGGAAACCGCAACGCGATGATTAAGCCGCGGCAGCGCGTGCAGATCCGTCGCCCCTCCCAGACAACCCATTTTCGGGTCGCCCCAACCATAAACCACCCGTCCCAGCCGCGCCATGATGCTCGCGCCGGAGCACATCGGACATGGCTCCTTCGTCACATACAAAGTGCATTCGTTGAGCCGCCAGTCACCGAGGTGCGCCGCCGCCTGGGTGATGGCCAAAATCTCCGCGTGCGCGGTCGGATCCCGCATCGTCTCCACCGCGTTGTGCGCGGCGGCGATCACCTCGCCCTGGTGCGCGATCACCGCCCCAATCGGCACCTCGTCCTCCCGCCAGGCCGCCACCGCCTGATTGTAGGCCAGCGACATGAAAAACACATCGTCGCGAAGCAAAAAAGACGGATGGAGTTTGGCAAAGGGACACTCCAACCGAGAACGGGACGGCGGAACAGTTTCCTCCATGGTCATTTCGCGCCGGCAAATTTCTCCCGCAAGTACCGCATCACGCAGGCAGGGACAAATTGCGCGGCCTCTTCGATTTTGTGCTGGGCAATTTCCTTCACGAAAGTCGAGCTGGTGCAAAACTGGTCCTTGCTCGGCATCAACACAATCGTTTCGATGTCCGGCGCAAGTTGCCGGTTGGTGTGCGCCAGATCGAACTCGTATTCGAAATCGGTAAACTTCCGCAGACCGCGAATCAGGGTGACCGCGCCGTGCGCCTTGGCAAAATTCACCGTCAAGCCCTTCAAAGGTTCCACGGTGGCGTTCGGAATGTCTACCAACGCCTCCTCGGTCATTTTGATACGCTCCTCGACCGAAAAAAGCGGACGTTTGGCCTCGCTGGAGGCAATCGCCACAATCACATGATCAAACAGCCGGCAAGCCCGGCGCAAGACATCCAGGTGTCCGGCCGTCAACGGGTCAAACGTCCCTGGATAAACAGCGATGCGAGGAAAATGCGCGGAAAGAGTTTTGTCGCTCATCGGATTTTGATTGTCGCAGCAAGCCCTGCAGCCCGCGCGGAGGCAAGCCATTTGACGCCGCCGGGCACGGAGGAAATCCCGCCGCCGATCCGCCTCGTCCCGAAAAACCGGTTGCCTTTCCCCCCGCTTTCCCGCTTTTACATCCCGCACGCTTTCCTCGCTTTGAAAAACCTGCCCAACATCATCACGATCGCCCGGGTGCCGTGCCTGTTTGTGATCGCGCTTTTCGCCTCGCTGCAAATTTCCTACGGCGCGACCATCGCCTTTGCGATTTTCCTCCTCGCGGCGATTTCTGATTACTTCGACGGCTGGCTGGCCCGGCGCATGGGCGTGGT
>CALNBE010000291.1 GCA_937874455.1 uncultured Opitutia bacterium
GTATGGCGTGCAGGAATTGTTCAACTGGCTCGAAAGCACCGCCTACAAGATGCACGTCCGGGTGTTTCTTTCGCGCTACCGCAGCTACTCGACCTGTCCCGATTGCGCAGGAAAACGCCTGCGCCCGGAGTCGCTCTGCTGGCGCTGGCAGGGGAAAACGCTGCCGGAAATTTACGCGCTGCCGGTGGACGAATTGCTGGCGCTGTTGCAGCCGCATCGGGTCGCGCAAAGCCGTCATCCGGCAGATCAAGCGCTGACGGCTATTCTCGACCGGCTGGGCTATTTGGAAGCGGTAGGGCTGGGCTATCTGACGCTCGACCGACAGTCGCGCACGCTCTCCGGCGGCGAGGTACAACGGGTGAATCTCACCGCCTGTCTAGGCGCGGGATTGTCCGACGCGCTGTTTGTTTTGGACGAACCGAGCGTTGGCCTGCACCCGCGCGATCCCGGGCGCATGATCGGCATTTTGCGGCGGCTGGTGGCGCAGGGAAACACCGTGGTGGTGGTCGAGCACGACGAGTCGGTGATGCGCGCGGCGGAGCATTTGATCGAGATCGGACCGCGTCCGGGACGGCAGGGCGGACAACTGGTTTTCTCCGGACGCCCGGAGGAAATTTCCTCGGCGAAAAATTCCGCCACCGGTCCGTGGCTCGGCGGAAAGAAAATTCCCCCGGCCTCGGCGCGGCGTCCGGTCAACGCGCAAACCAAACGTCTGCGCCTGGAAAATATCCACGCCAACAATCTGCGCGGGTTGTCGCTGGACATTCCACTGGGGCGTTTCGTCGCGCTCTGCGGCGTGTCGGGTTCGGGGAAGTCCAGCCTGCTTGCGGTGTTGAGCCGGATCGCGACGGAGGAAACGGCAGCGGGGCGCAAAGGAAAAAAACGCAGCGCGGCCCCAAGCGGAGACTCGACGGACGGCGCGGGGGAAATTTCCTTTGCGGTGAAAAGTGACCTGCCGCTCGGCGAAATCGCCTTGGTGGACCAGTCGCCGGTGAGCCGCACCCCGCGCTCCAATCCCGCGCTCTATTCCGGCGCTTGGGAGTTGGTGCGCCAACGGCTGGCGGCGACTCCCGAGGCGGAGGAAAACGGTTTCACGCCCTCGCATTTTTCCTTCAACAGCGGCGACGGACGCTGCCCGCACTGCGGCGGCTCGGGCTGGGAAACGGTGGAAATGCAATTCCTCGCCGACGTGCATGTGCCGTGTCCGGTGTGCGAGGGGAAACGCTTCCGGGAGGAAATTCTCGCGTTTGCTTTTCGCGGGAAAAACGTGGACGAAATTTTGCGGATGACCGCGGAGGAGGCGGTGGTGTTTTTCGCGGAGGAACCGGCCATTGTCCGTGCGCTGGCGCTGCTGGTGGAAGTCGGGCTGGGCTACCTGACGCTTGGCCAGCCGCTCAACACGCTTTCTGGCGGCGAGGCGCAACGGCTCAAGCTGGTGCGTTTCCTGGGGAATTTTTCGGCGGAAAAACACACCTTCATCCTGCTGGACGAGCCGACTACCGGCTTGCACCGCGAGGACGTGGCGCGGCTGCTCGGCGTGCTGCAACGGCTGGTCGAGGCGGGACATTCGCTGCTGGTGGTCGAGCACCAGACCGACGTGCTGCACGCGGCGGACTGGCTGCTGGAACTCGGGCCGGAGGCGGGCGCGGGCGGAGGAAATTTGGTGGCGGAGGGGCCGCCGGAAAAAGTGGCGAAAGGAAAAACGCTGACCGCGCCGTATCTGCGGATTTCGGTTGCGGAAGCTTCGCTGCCGAAACCCGCGAGCAACGAGAAGGCTGGCCGGACGAAATTGGGCTTCGCGAGCGAAGCCCCTACGAGTGGCGGGGCATTGGTCGCGGAGGAAATTTTTCCGGAGGAAAATGCCGTTTCTGCCGGAGGAAAAATCGTGCTGCGCGGCGCGCGCGAACACAATTTGCGGAACCTCGATCTGGATCTGCCGCTCAACACCCTGGCGGTGATTACGGGTGTTTCCGGTTCGGGAAAATCTTCGCTGGCCTTCGATGTGCTTTTCGCGGAGG
>CALNBE010000292.1 GCA_937874455.1 uncultured Opitutia bacterium
AATCAGGTGCTGTCGGTGGTGCAGCTTTACCGCGCCTTGGGCGGCGGCTGGCAATCGGAGGAAAAAGTTGCCGCGAAGGAAAATTTGCCGAAGGAAAAATAGCGTGAACGAACGCGAAACCATGCCGCCCCCGCCGCCAATCCCCCCGCCGCCCGCGGAGGAATTGGAGCTCGTGGAAGAAACGGGTGCGCCGCAAACGCCCCCGCCGCGTCCGCCAGTGGGAGTATTTGCCTGCGCGTTTACCCTGTTAGTGGCCGCGTGCGCGGACGCGCTGGAAGTGGCGTTTCCTTTGGCCTGGGTGCCAGTCGACATTGCGGTGGCGTTGCTCCTGCTGCTAATCTGGGGGCGGCGCTGGGAGGTGGCAGTGGTGATCCTGCCGGAGCTGATTCCCGGAGTGAGCATGTTTCCCACCTGGACCCTGCTGGCGGTGTATTTGACGACCGGGCAGGTGCTGGGTGGCAAAGGAAAATAGAAAACTCGGAGGCCAAGGAGCGCCGCTACGGGATTTGACGGAAACTGCATCGGGGAGCGCGCGCTTCCAGCGTGCTTGGTTCGGCATCCTGCCGAACCCCAAACTCAGAACGGAGGAAAGCGAACGGATAGGTCGAAGAACGCTGCGGCAGTTGAAGGCCTTCTGGAAAAGTGCCGGGCAGGATGTCCGCCACGGCACGCAGGATGCGCGCGCTCCCCGGATATCTCGCAGAGGGCATTTTCCTCCGCGCCATTTTTATTCCTGGCTCAGCAACACCTGCCGGAGCCGGTCGAGGAGACGTTCCGCCGCCTTTTGATCGACCCAGTAATAGACGTCGCGGCAGCATTTTTTCCCGTGGATCAGGCCCGCCTGACGGAGAATCCGCAGGTGGTGGGAAATGGTCGGCTGGGCCAGTCGGAGTTTGGCAGCGAGGGTGCAGACGTTGTGACAGTTTTCCTCGGAGGGTTTTTCCGGCAGCAGACTGAGAATGCGCAGCCGCGTCGAATCGCCGACCGCCCAGAGACGGCGGGCCAGCTGGTCGCGTTGTGACGCGGTGAGTTTGCTCATGGTTTCACGGTTTTTTGGCCGGAAGGCCGATTGACAAATTGAAATATGTCGATTGGTTTAGCGGCAACTTCACCGAATGCAACCCAAAGATCATCGCGACAACTGGTTCAAAGGACAGGGGCTGTGGGCCGATGTCCCGGAGGCGGATTGGCAGAGCTGGACCTGGCAGTTGCGGCACCGGATCACGACGCTGGAGCAAATCGAGCGGCACATGCGGCTAACGCCGGAGGAAAGG
>CALNBE010000293.1 GCA_937874455.1 uncultured Opitutia bacterium
CATCACGGGAACGTCAATTTCGCGAGGTCGTCCGCCTGTTTTGTTTGGATGTTTGTGCGCTAACCGTGGCGACTATTTTGCGGCTAAACAAGAACACGACCCATGCCATTTTTCAAAAGCTCAGAGTCCGGTTGATCGAATTGTCGCTGGAGGAAAGCACTCCTTTTACTGGAGAGATCGAAGTCGATGAATCTTATTTTGGCTCTCGACGCATTCGCGGCAAACGCGGACGCGGTGCCGGGGGCAAAATCCCGGTAATCGGATTGCTCAAGCGGGGAGGCTCTGTCTATGTCAAGATCGTCGAAGACTGCTCCAAGGCCTCTTTGCAGCCGATCATTCGCGGGCAAGTGCTATCTATCCTCAAGCACCTTGTACACGGACGGCTGGCGTGGCTACGACGGACTGATCTTGGACGGCTACAAGCACCACCGAGTGCATCACCATGAGAATGAATTTGCCCGAGGGAAAAACCATATCAACGGGATTGAGTCCTTTTGGAGCTTTGCCAAATTACGCATGTCCAAGAAACGAGGCATTCTGAGAAAAAACTTCCTTTCCCACCTCCTGGAATGCCAGTGGCGGTGGAACCATCGACATCAGGATTCCTTCAAAATCCTTATCCAAAATCTCTGCAACCGCCCTCTCAACTAGGAAAGACCCTTCCAAATTCTTAATTTCCACCCCTCCCGGCCCCAGCCCGTCCCGTCCGTTGCGTATCCCGTTTCCAACCGCTTCTTGACCAATACTCCCGAACCGGCCAGCCTGCCGCGCATGAAAAACATTCCCCTGCTGGCAGCTTCCCTGGCTTTCCTTTGCGCCGGATGCGCTTCCTCCGAAGAAACCCCGCCACCCGCAGTGGCTCCCGTCCAATACGTCAACCTCTCCCTTTCCAAACTGATCCAGTTCCCCGCTACCCACTTGGGACAAACCGTCGAAACCCAGGGACTGCTGATTTCCTCCCCGGTCGAATTCAAAAAAGGCCAGCTTGTTTTTGAGCTGACCCCCGACGGCGGCGCGCGCACCCATCGACTGCAGGTGCTCGCCGATGCGCGGTATTTCGACGCGCTGGACTCCGCGTTCACTCAGAGCATCCCGATCCATGTGCGGGGGTTGATGGTTCAAAATTCCGCCGTCTCCGCGCAACATCCGATCCTGCGACTCGCCGCGCTGGGCGTGGAGGGAGAGTAATTTCCCGGTGCGAATTCACCGAAAAGTTTCCCCGCGCTTTTGGCACATGGCCTGAGGTTTTCTATTCCCATTGCTGGTCTGTGCTTCCGCGATTTTCGCTCTCGGATTTTCCCCTCCGCGCGAACATGCGCTCAAATCTTCGGCAATCCCCACGCCTCCCACCAAGCTTCCCAACGTTGCGCGGAGGAAATTTCCTTTGCCGACAGTTCCGCCGGAATCGTCCAGCAACAGGTCAAATCGGGACGCTTTTCCCCGGCGCGCGCCATGCCCATTCGCTGCGGAACGCCGGTTAATTTTCCCTCGCGATCCGCCGCCGCGCTTTCAGTGAGCAAGATCAGCGTATCCGGATATTCCTCACGCAACCGCCGGAAAAATGCCCTTCGCCCATCGCGGGGCAGCACAAGCACCCTTTCCGCCAGACCGGATTCCCGCGCCGCCGCCGCCACATTTTCCTCGGCCAGAAACGTAATCTCCGCGTCAAACCGCGCCGCTCTTAACCGCGCCACCAAGGGAAAGGCACTTTCTGCGGCGGCAATTTCCTCCGGCAGCCGGATCCAAAACCTTTCGTTGCGCGGAGCCGCCGCCAGCCCCAGAGATCGCAGATTCTCCGCCAGCACATCGCGGCGAGCCCGCACACAAAAACGCCGCCGGGGCTCGTCGTTCACCTTCCAGCGCTTGTGCGCCCACAACCAGTCGGCGCACAGGTTGTCGTCGCCGCGCATTTTTTCTTCCAACCAAGCGTTGGCGCGGGTCGTCACCGCCTCCGCCCGGGGTTCGTCGCACACCAGTTCGCTTTTCATCACGCCGCGCCAGAAGCCGGTGCGCTCGGTGTAAAAGGCGATAGACGTCGCGCCGTGTTTCTCCGCAAACAATCCCGCCAGTTCGCTCGTCAGCACCAGCCGGTTCAAAAAAACCGACAGCGCGCCGGGATTGCCGGGATGCTGGTCAAACAGCACGGCCACCCGCCCGTTCTGCCGCAAAATTTCATTGGCCTCGCCAAAGCCTTCCTTGCGCGACAGCAACCGCAGCCCGAAGCGCTCCCGCGTCCGCTTCACCCAGCGCTCCAGGCTGGCATTGCCGAAGGGTCGGTAAAAAACGCCCACCTCCATATCCCGCGGCAGCTCGGGATAAACCACCCGGATCAGCGTCAGCGACTCCATCAGGGAAAAATGCGGCACCAGCATCACCGCCGGCACGCCCGGCCGGTCAATCTTCGCCGGGCCTTCCGACAGACTTTTGTCCGCCCGAAACATTTTCCGGATGCGCTTCTCGCTGAAATACGGCGAGGCCAGCACAAACAGCCCCATCTCCACCATCCGGCGGCAGCTCTCCAGCGCGATTTTCCTCCGCCACGCCTCCGGGCGCTCGGGAAACGCATGGTGCAAATTGGCCAACAGCACGGCGCGCCGGATCGGCAGCACATACACCAGCCAGCCGAAAAACCGCGCCAGCGCCGCCGGGAAAAACTCCGGCAGCACGGCGAGCAATCGTCCCAGCACGGCGAGCAGCAAATAATTCACGGACATGCCCATGACGCTTTTCCGGCGCGCCTCCGAGCTTTTTCCTCCGCGCCGCCCTCAGGCCACCGTGCGCAATTTTTCCAGCGCGTCGAGATACAGGTCGCGCGTCTGCCGCACCACCGCCTCCGGCAACACCGGCCCCGGCGCCTGCTTGTTCCACGGCTGCGCCTCCAGCCAGTCCCGCACAAACTGCTTGTCAAACGAGGGCTGGGCCTTGCCGGGCGCGTAGCCTTCCTGCGGCCAGTAACGCGACGAATCCGGCGTCAGCACTTCGTCGATCAGGAAAAGGTTGCCGTTGGCGTCCGTGCCAAACTCGAACTTGGTGTCGGCGAGGATCAACCCCGCCTGCGCCGCAATCTGCGAACCGAGATCGAACAAATTCAGCGTGGCCGTTTTTACCTGTTTAAAAATTTCCTCTCCCAAAATTTCCGCGCAACGCGCCTCGGTGATCGGCTCGTCGTGCCCTTCCGCCTCCTTGGTCGAGGGCGTGAAAATCGGCACCGGCAGACGCGAACTCTCCTGCAAGCCTTCCGGCAGCCGGTGGTCCAAAATGCCACCGGTCTTCCGGTATTCCTTCCAGCCGCTGCCCGCGAGATAGCCGCGCACCACCGCCTCGATCGGCAGGGGATTTAACTTCTGCACCAGCATTGACCTCGGAGCGAGAAAGGCAAATTTTTCGCCCAATACTTCCGCCAGCGCCGCATCGTGATCCGGCACCAAATGGGTCGGCATCACCGCGCCCGCCCGGGCAAACCACCAGAGGCTGATCTGGGTCAGCAAAATTCCTTTGCCGGGAATACCGTTCGGCAGCACCACGTCAAAAGCCGAAATACGGTCGGTCGCGATAATCAGCAGATTTTCCCCCAGATCATAAATTTCCCGCACTTTACCACTGCCGATTTTCGGGAAAGGCAGGCCTTCCACTTTCATGAGTGCCGTTTCCGGCAGTTGCGCGCGCACAGAAGAGAGTGTCATAGGATTTTTCAGGGTGGAAAACCGCCTTCCTCTGGCAATGCGGAATCGTGTTTTTCTTTTGCCAGTCACAGGGAAATTCTTCTCCCTTCGCGACCTGTTTGCAACCTTGCGCCAGTTTCGCAGGTTTCCTCCAACATCCCTTTTTCATGGACACTCTTTTTAAAACCTTCTTCGGCTTCTGCCTCGGTGCCGTCGTCGTGCTCGGCTGGAACTACTATGAGACCGCTCAAGCGTTTCAAAAGGGACTGGTGCCCACCTGGGGCCCGGCCGTCAGCCCGTCGCCCGCCACTCCCGTCACCCCGGCAGCCACCCACATTCCGCAGCCGGAGCCGGCCCCGTCGCCCGTCGTGGAATCGCCCACACCAGTTGCTCCTCCCGCCCAACCACCGGTCGCCGAGTTGCCGGAAACCGCAGAGGTGGTGGATCCCAAAATCGTCGCCCTTTCCGGCAATCCCCAACTTTGGCCGGCCCTCGTGAGCCTGACCAAATCGTTTACCATGCCCATCAAGGACGGAGCCCGCCAGATCGGCGAAGTACTGCTCCATCCGGGAACTTCCGTGGGACTGCTCCGGGTGCAGGCCAACGGCAAATTAATTGTCCGCTCGCAGGGACAAGTCTTTCCCATCCC
>CALNBE010000294.1 GCA_937874455.1 uncultured Opitutia bacterium
CCCATCCAGTCCATCGCCCAAGGCCGTTTTACCGTTCCCCAACTGATCCGGGATTTGGCCCAGACCGAGAGCCGCTACCGCAACGGGCCACCCGAGGGTTTTTACCTCCGCGTCGAAGAAGGCGACCACCTCAAGGAGCGGGCCAAACTAGTGCGCAGCGAATTCATCCAGGCCATCGATGTCCATTGGTCCAAGCAGGGCATCCGCTGGAATCCCACGCCGGCGCAAGGGCCGTTTTAAACCTGGGAGGGAAAAATGTCGCGCAGAGGAAATTTCCTCCGCGTCCTCACGGGGTGAACGTGATCCGGTAGTCGCCCGGTGGCAGGCGCGACGCCCAAGGATAATTTTCCACAAAGGTTTTGATTAGCGCGTCGATCGTCGGAAAACCCGTTCCGGGCACTCCGCTTTGGCCGGGAGCCATCACCAGCACCGGCACGCCTTCCACGCCGTGCACATCCACTTGGCAAAGAAAATTCACCGGCCGCCACAGCGCGCCGGCCTCCGCCAAGCCAAAACCCAGCTCCACCGGCTCCGTCCACACCCCCGTCCCGTCCTCCAGCCGCTCCACCCGCAACAAGGCCTGCCGGGCACTCAACGGTTGCGCGGGTTGATCCCGGTGCCCGAGCGAGCGCGCCGGATTCCAATGGGCCACACTCAATGCCTCCCAAGAGGAGGGAACTCCCGCCGCTGCGCCCTTTTCCAGGTCCAACCCGCCGCCGGGTTTGACCGCGAGTACGGGCGGCGGCACGTCAAAATCAGTCCGCCGGGCAATCAATGCGGAAGCACCGCGCTGGAACCCGAAATTTAACGGCGTGGGCAAAAACAGCGACTCCGAGTCCAGCAACACCATCTGCTCCTCCCCGTCCGCTCCCAGCAACGTCGCCCGCAAAAACGGTTCCGGCGCGGACGGTGCCTCCGGCACCGAGATGCCCGGGTTCAACAACACCATCACCAGCACCTGCGCCGCCGCCGCCACGCCCAAGCTCCACCCCAGCCAGGGAGAAAACTCGCCGCGAAAAAAACGGTAGGCCGTCAAAGGAAAACGCATCTTCGCCTACGCTGCCGGAAATCCCCGCCCTGAAAAGAGGAAAACCGCGCTGTTTTCCCCCGCGTCAGCGCTCTTTTTCTCCTTCCGTAAAAACAGCCGCCCTGCCCCCATTCTCCTGCGCAACCCCTGCTTTTTCCGCCGACTTTGCCACAAAACTCCCCTGTATTTCCCCTTGCTCCCGGCTTCTCCCGCCTTTCTCTACCAACCTTTCCAAACACACTTTTTCCTCCGCGCCGATCCGGACTTTCCTCCGCGCCCGTTTCCCTCATTCCGCCCTTAATCCTCCACATGTATCTCAAAGAAATCGTCATTAACGGATTCAAATCTTTCGCCGACCGCACCCGCATCGATCTCCGTCCGGGCATCACCGCCATCGTCGGCCCCAATGGTTGCGGCAAATCCAACATCGTGGACGCCATCCGCTGGGTGCTGGGCGAGCAAAGCGCCAAGGCGTTGCGCGGAGGAAATATGCAGGACGTGATCTTCAGCGGCACCGACAAGCGCAAGCCGCTTCCGCTCTGCGAGGTCGAACTGGTTTTCTCCGACTGCGAGGCCCAGCTGGGCACCGCTTTCAACGAGGTTTCCATCGCCCGCCGGGTCGTCCGCGACGGGGGCAGCGACTACTTTCTCAACGGCAAGCCCTGCCGCCTCAAGGATGTGCAACGGCTCTTCATGGACACCGGGATCGGGCGCGAATCCTACTCCTTCATGATGCAGGGGCAGATCGACCGGATTCTCTCCGCCAATCCGGCCGAACGGCGCATTCTCTTCGAGGAGGCCGCCGGGATCACGCGCTACAAGACCCAGCGCAAGGAGGCACTCGGCAAACTGGCGCTGGTCGATCAAAACCTGGCCCGCATCACCGACGTGATCGAGGAAGTTTCCCGCCAGATCAACACGCTCAAGCGCCAGGCGGCCAAAGCCCTGCGCTACAAGCGGCTCAAGCATCGGCTGACCCATCTCGATCTGGCCTGGCAGTCCTGCCAGTATGAAAAACGCCGCGCCGACATCATCACTTTTGAGGCCAAGGCCACCGAGTTGCGCGCCGTGGTCGAGAGGCTTCACGCGGCCTTGGCCGAGCGCGAGGGAAAACTGGCCGAGGCCAAAACCGAGCGCGGGGCGCTCTACGAAAAGCTCCAGGAAAACCAGCAACTGGCCTTCAACCTGCGCTCCGAAAAGGAAAACGCCGAGGGGCAGGCGAAATTCGCCGATGTGCGCGCCGGGGATTTGCGCGGCCGCACCACGCAGGTTTCCCAGGAAATCGACGCGCTGGAGGCCCGCATCGCCGAGTTGGAGGCCCGTCTCGCGGGGGAAAGCGAGACCAAGGCGGCCCACGCGGGCGAGGTCGAATCTTCCGACGAGGCTTTCCGCATCCGGCAGCGCGAACTCGACTCCGCCACCGGGGAAATTTCCTCCGCCGAGCAAAAGCTGCGCCAGGAGCGCCAGGACCTGTTGATGGCCGAGGGGGAAATCACCCGCCACCGCTCCAGCGTCACCAATATCGAGGTCGATCTGAAAAGCTACCAATCGCGCCACGGCGACTTGGTCAACGCGCTCCACCAACTCCGCGAACAACGCATCGGCATCGAAAATCGGCTCGCCGAAACCGAGTCCGTCACCGAAGCCCGCCGCGCCGAAGTTTCCGCCGCGCGCGCCGAGGTCGAGGCCGCCACCGAGGAGGGAAAACAGCTCTCCGCCCAATTTCGTCAGGGCCAGCAGGAAATCCAGGAGGTGGATCGCCAAGTCGCTCGCATGAGCGCCCAGTTGACCATGCTGGAGCAACTGCACGCCAAATTCGAGGGTTTCTCCGAGGGGGCCAAGGCCATCCTGCGCGGCGATCTCGCCGGGGCGATTCCCTCCGGCGCCGCCCACCCGCTCAACAGCATCATCACAGTCGAAAACGAGGCTGATGCTGCCTTGCTGGAAAACCTGCTGGGCGCCGCCGCCGAGGCCATTGTCATCGACGATGTTTCCCGCTTGCCGGGCATTGTCGCCGCACTCGACGAGAAAAACCTGGGGCGCGCCGTCCTGCAGATCAAGGCTCCTGCCGCAAAGGAAATTTCCTCCGCGCCAGGGGAAAATTTCCTCCGCCCGGCCAGCGCGGTCATCCAGCCCAAGACACCGGAATTCGCCGACTACGTTTCCCGGCTGCTCACGGGTTGTTTCTTCTGCGACTCGCTTCCGGCCTTTCTCGATTTCTGGAAAAACCATCCCGAATTCGACTTCTCCCTGGTCGCGACCGCCTCCGGCGAATTGATCGACCGGCGCGGTCTCGTTTACGGTGGCCACAAGGCACCGAAGGGAAAAAAGGAGACGAGTTTCTTCCAGCGCGAAAGCGAAATCCGCCAGCTCAAAACCACACTGCACGACGAAAATGAGCGGCTCACCGCCCTCAATGTCGCGGCCATGACGCTCCAGCAGCGGATGGACGAAAACGAGGGCGAGATCGAGGAACGCCGCCGCCGGGTCGCCACGCTGAGCGAGGAACTTTCCGCGCTCCAAGCCGAGGAACGCTCCACCCGCCAGATTCTCACGTCCAACGACGAGTCCATTTCCCGCCAGGAAAAACAGGTCGCCGAGCTGGAATCCAGCCAGGCTCTGGCCTTGGAACGCATGGAAAAAGCCCGCGCCGGACTCACCGCGAAAGAGGCAGAACTGGAGGGCCGCCGCGCCACCATCGCCGCCCTCGAACAGGAAATTGAAAAACGCCGCGCCGACTCCGATGCCGCCCGCGACGCGCTCAACGAGGTGCGGCTCGACCTCGCCACCAAGCGCCAGCACTTGCAAATGATCGACAGCGCGTTGGGAGCCATTCGCGCCGAACTCAACGACACCCGTTCCCGCCGCGACACGCGTTTACAGGAACTCGATGGGATGGACGCGCAAATCGAGGAACTCACCGCCCAGGCCAATTCCGCTCGCGCCCGCGCCACCCAACTGGCCGAGACGGTCGCCACCGCCCAGGAAACCCTGGAGGCCGACCGCGAACGCCACGCCCAACTGGAACGCGACATCGAGACCACCGACGCGTCTCTGCGCGACGAGCGCGGTTTGCTCCACGAAAACGAATCCCAGCTCAAATCCTGCGAGGTGCGTCTCGCGGAGGAATCCTCCCAGTGCGCCTTCCTCGCCGAAAAGGTCCGCACCGATTACCAGTTCGACATCACCACCCTCGACTGGAAACGCCAGCTCTGGCTCGCCGACGAGGAATTTGAAACCAAGGTCAACCTCGACGAGCTGGAAGACGACGAGGAAAGCGACGGCTCCCCGCGTCCGCGCGCCAAGAAAAATCGCGGCGACCCGACCGACGAGGATTTGGCCGCGATGGACCAGACCGACTGGCCGCCGCTCGTGCGCGAAATTTCCGACCTGCGCGACCGCATCAACTCCATGGGCGCGCTCAATCTCGCCGCCATCGAGGAATACGCCGAGCTGCGCGAGCGCTACAATTTCCTCAAGACCCAGAGCGACGACTTGTGGAATTCCAAAAACGAGCTGACCCAGGCCATCGACGAAATCAACCAGACCTCCCAGCAGCTCTTCAACGACACCTTCGAGCAAATCCGCAAAAACTTCGTCTTCACCTTCGAACGTCTCTTCAACGGCGGCAGCAGCGACCTGCAACTCATCGCCGCCGAGGACCCGCTCGACTCCGGCATCGAAATCATCGCCCGCCCTCCCGGCACCAAACTCCGCAGCATTTCCCTCCTCTCCGGCGGCCAGCGCACCATGACTGCCGTCGCCCTGCTCTTCGCCATCTACATGGTGAAACCCTCCCCCTTCTGCGTGCTCGACGAACTCGACGCCCCGCTCGACGACGCCAACGTGGGCCGCTTCACCGACATCGTGCGCGAGTTCACCCGCTACTCGCAATTCCTCGTCGTCACCCACAACAAGCGCACCGTCTCCGCCGCCGACACCATCTACGGCGTCACCATGCAAGAACGCGGCGTCACCAAACTCCTCTCCATGCGCTTCAACAAAGACACCGGCGACACCGAGGAACTCCAACCCGACCTCCCCGGCATCAAACCGGCCCTGGTGATGGCAAGGTAAAATTAAAAATACGCACAGGAACAACTGCAACCCGCGCGCCGAGCCCATGTCCCAATCCTCCAATAACCTTGCCGCTTACAGTTGGTCCATCGCCGACCTCCTCCGCGGTGACTTCAAGCAGAGCCAATACGGTCGCATCATTCTGCCCTTTACCCTGCTCCGCCGCCTCGAATGCGTGCTCGCCCCGACCAAGGCAAACGTGCTCGCCGAGGCTGAAAAACTCGCCAAACAAAATCTCCCCGAGGAGGCTCAGGAAAAACTCCTCCTCCGCGCCACCGGCGGCCTTTCCTTCTTCAACACTTCGCGCATGGACCTCGCCACCCTCGGCGAGTCCGGCATCAAGGCCAACCTCGAGTCCTACGTCGCCGCCTTCTCCAAGGACGCCCGCGAGATCTTCGAGTATTTCAACTTCGCCGAATTCATCGGCCAGCTCAACGACGCCAACCTCCTCTACAAAGTCGTCCAGCGCGTCCGCCAGTCCGACCTCAGCCCCGCCGCCGTCTCCAACCACGAGATGGGCCTCGTCTTCGAGGAACTGATCCGGCGCTTCGCCGAAAGCTCCAACGAGACCGCCGGCGAACACTTCACGCCCCGCGACATCGTGCGCCTCACCACTTCGCTCGTCTTCATGGAAGACGACGAAGCCCTCACCAAGCCCGGCATCATCCGCACCCTCTACGACCCCACCGCCGGCACCGGCGGTTTCCTCTCCGCCGGCATGGAATACGTGCACGAGCTCAATCCCCGCGCCGTCATCCGCGCCTTCGGCCAGGAACTCAACCCCGAGAGCTACGCCATCTGCAAGGCCGACATGCTCATCAAGGGCCAGCACGTCTCCC
>CALNBE010000295.1 GCA_937874455.1 uncultured Opitutia bacterium
TGGAGCGGGGACACCTCGGGCAGCACCACTGCGGCGGCCATGAACTTGCCGATGGATCGCGATCGCGACGTGCGGGCATCGTTTAACACGGCGGTCGGCCTGACCCTGGAGGCGGCGGATCCTGTCACTGGCAGCGTTGGTCTGGCCTCCGGCTGCAGCGCGCGCCGCATGGCGGGCGAGGTGTATGTCTTCGCGGAAGGCGACACCGTCCGAATCAAGGCGACGCCCGCGCCGTTGCACTACGAGTTCGATCGCTGGGAATTTACTCCGGCGGTGCCGTCGGCCTCGGCCGGTTCGGCGACCACCAGCTTCACCATTTCGGAAAACGTGAAGGCCGTGGCGCACTTCAAGCGCAAGGCCTACAACCTCTCCGCCTATGTCGCGGTGGACGGCACCCGGATCACCCCCGGCAGCAACGTGGCTTCCAAGCTGATTCTTTCCGAGGGAACGGTTTCGGAGCACAACTTCCTGACGGACGGTACCACGGTGGCGCGGACCTACGAGGAGTCCGAGCCGAGCGAGAGCCTTTACGCCGAGGCCAAGACGCCGGTTTCGGGCGCGCGCTACCGCTTTGACAAGTGGATCGCCCGGCCCTCGAACACGGTTTCCTCCGCGAATCCGCTGGGCTTCGTCTTCAAGAACGACGCCGTGTACGACGCCAATTTCCTCCGCCAGGCCCGGATCACGGTGCGGGACGCCGAGGACATCACTTATGGCGAGGATGCCGGCAGCCGGATCACTCTGAGCGGGGCGGTGTCGCCGGCCGGGGAAAATGATTACGACGTGCGCCAGGCCTCGCCGCAGACGGTGACGATCACGGCGACCACGCCGGAAGGTTTTGACTTTGTGCGCTGGGAAGGTGCCGAGGCGGCCAGCGGAAACACGGTCGCGATTGACGGCAGCAAGGCCGTGTTGACCTTTGCCATCAACAACGCGCTGGCCGACGCCGGCGACCTCACGGTGACACCGCTGTTCAGACGCAAGGAATACTCGGTGACGATCCGGGCCCAGGAAATTTCCATGGGGTTGTCCGGTGTGGGCGGGGCTTTGAAGGTGTCACCGCAGCCGAATGTCCCGGGCGCGTACTACGGAGGCACCTATTACTTCGGCACGACCATTGACGCCTCGGTGTTGCAGACCAGCGCGGGCTATCGCTTCGTTGGATGGGATTTGAACGGCAACGGCGAGCTGGACGGCGGGGAGCCGACGGCGGAGGCGATCAGTTTCAGCGTCACCGGCAACCACGTGGTTTACGCCCTGTTCATCAAAACCTTTGTCCTCACTGTTGGCGTGGACGGCGACGGCACGGCCGTGATCACCGATCCGGCGGGTGTGACCGCCACGCCGGCATCCTTTGATTCCGGCACGGTGGTGCACTTGAAGGCTGCGCCGAATGCCGGCACCGACTTCCTGTACTGGGTCGGGCAGGTGGCTTCCCCTGACGCGGAGGAAACCACCATCACGATGAACGCGAATTACTCCGTGAAGGCAAAGTTTGGCACGGTGGTTCGCCACACCCTGACGCTGGAGGTGAAACCCTCGGCGGCGGAAGGGCGGCTGGTCATTGACGACACGGGCGACTATGCCGGGCTGGATCAGCCCGCGGTGCGCTCCTTCCTGGTGCGCGAAGGCACTACGGTCAACTTGAGCGCCATGAGTTCGCCCGGCTATGTTTACAATGGTTGGGAAGGTCCGGTGTTGATCAACCAGCCTGATCTGGCGCAAACGGCGGTGCTGATGGACGCGGACAAGACCGTGAAAGTAAACTTCTCCGGGGCCAGCCACCGGGTGGATGTGCGGGCGCTGCCCAGCCAGGGCGGTGACGTGAGCCTGAACGGCGGGGCATTTGCGAAAACGGATTCCGCAGTCTTTGTTTACGGCAGCACGGTGACGGTGGCGGCCCAGATCGCGCCCGGATGCTCCTTTGTCGGGTGGGATTTGAATGCCAATGGCATGGTGGATACCGGAGAGCCGACCAGCCTGAACCACACCTTCACGGTGACGCAGGACTTGGTGTTGGCCGCGATCTTCAAGGAGCCGACGGATGCGGGCGAGGGCGAGCTGACGATCAAGTGGTTCGTGGACGGAGTGGAAAGCGCCGCCGGACTCGGCTCGTATTCTTCGACCGTGAACAAGATCACCATTGGCGGCATGGTGCAGTACGAGCGGATTATCACTGTCTATCCGGCGAGTGGCTACGAGTTTTACCGTTGGGCCGGCCCGGATGTGGGCAGCTTTGGCAGCGCCTCCGAGACGGGCGACGGCGGCTACCGCCTGGTGATCTACACCACGGAGCCCCGCACCCTGGAGGTGCACTTTACTGCGCCAAGCTATGTGCTGGAATGCGTCGCGGTGCCGAGTGACAAGGGGACGGTCATCGGCGGCGGCACCTACAAGCGCGGCACCTCGGTGATCGTGCGGGCCATGACGGCGGGCAGCTCCGGTTGGGAATTTGACAGCTGGCGCTCCGGCCTGACCGGCACCTCGAATCCTACGGTGGTGACCATGGACAGCGACCGCTACGTGCTGGCTTACTTCCGGGAGAAGCCCAAGAACATCACCGTGATGGTCGGCTTTGTGACGGGGCACATGGGACTGGAGAACGACCGGGTCTTCTTGGGCGCGGACAGCGCGGGCAGCAGCGCCCTGCCGTACGATCCGATCCCGTTTGTGGTCGGCGACTATCAGGAAGGCAGCGAGGTGGACATCGGATGCGTGCTGGAAAATGCCAGCATCTACCGATTCGTTTCCTGGGAAGGCGTTGGCGCCCATCAACTGGCGCGCGGGCTTTATAATGCGGGCAACACGCTTCGGGTGGAGGGCAATGGCGATCTGCGGGTGCTGGCGCTGGTGCGTCCGATCAACCCGATGCTGGTCACCCGGGCCATCACGGACGATCCCGCGGACGAGGATCCCCTGAAGGTTCCCTATATTTCCACCGGCGGCCGGGTGGCTGAAGGCGGAGTGATGGTGATGAATCAGCGCGTGCTCCTGTGGGCGCGCCCGGAGGACGGCTGGAAGGTCGATTTCTGGGGGCAGGCCCAGGTGCTGAGCGGCGTGGGTGCCAGCACCAACGAGGGAACTCCGATCACGGCGGCCAATCCGGGATCCTATGCAAGCTGCATGACCCAGTTCCCGGCACTGGACCCGACGGACATGACCTACTCCTTCCAGTGGCTGAAAATCGGGGCGGAAGTCACCGAGATCAGCGTGAAGTTTGTCCGCGGCGACCGTCCGACGAATCCCGCCAGCGTGGACAAGCGCGACCTCAACCAGATGGACAACGAAGAGACGCGCAGCAGCAGCCACTACATCCACACCAAGACGACGAATGACTAGCGTCCTTTGCAGCATGCAAGCCCCGTTTCTGGCGGCGCACCTGAGCGGTGACTCGGGTGCGCTGGTGGACGGGGCCTTGCTGTTGATTGGGCTGCTGATCGCCTTGGCGACCATCTGGCTCCAGTGGGCATATTTTAAAAAAACCCATCCGCCGCCCGTCTCCAAGAAAGCGGATTCGCAGAGCAGCTATGTGCGCTGGCGGGGGTTGTTCTGGCGGGAGGTGCGGGCCACTTTGCTGGTGGCGTTTATCGCGCTCTGCCTGGTGGTGTTCACGGTGTTTTATTATCGGACGATCACCATGGTTTCCCTGGTCAGCGTGCTGTTCTGGCTGGGAATGTTTTTTTACAATCTTTGGCTGGCACAGTGGTACGCGTGGCGGATCACCACGCGCCGCCGTCGCTAGCGGAGCAAAGGAATTTCAACAATGAACCGGGTCGATTTTATGTTTAAAAAACTGCTGAGCAGAATGCTGGTGTGGGGCGCGCTGTGCCTGGCCGCCACGGTGTCCTTGCCGGGGGAGGCAACGCCCGTCCTGGAAATCAAGGGGAGCTACAAGAAGTCGCCTCCCCCGCGCTTTGACTCCAATTTGTACTCGATTGAAAAACGCCTGGTGCAGCACAACGAGGCGCGCGACGCCTTCCAGTACCAGTTGTCGTTGCGGGCGCGGCACGAACTTAAAGATGTGTTGTTGGTGGAAAGCCTGCCCGAGGGGGTGACCTTTGTGGAGGCTTCGCCGACGCCCGATCTGATGGAGGGCCGGGAATTGTTTTGGAAAGTCCCGGTGCTGGCCAACGGCGCGGAGCGTATCATCTCGGTGTCGGTGACGACCGGGAGCGTCGGCACCTTCATCACCCGCAGTTGGGTGAGTGCGGACGCGGGAGTGTCCCTGCCCATTATGAGCGATCTGCCCGCCGGATTGCAGGTGTCCAAGACTTGCCCCGAATATGCCGAGGTGGGCGAAACGATCCCGTTCCAGGTGGTGGTGTCCAACACGGGCAACCGGACGGCCAAGAACGTCAATGTCCTGGAAATTCCTCCGCCAACGCTGAGCATGGGCAATTTTTCCCCGCAGGTGGGGGATTTGAAGCCGGGGGAGAAGCGGGTGATCGTTTTTACCGGCAATACCCAGGTCAAGGGGCGGCACACCAATTTGGTGCGGGCGTTTCGGGACGGCAAGGATGTGCCGGTGGAGGCGCGGGCGACTGTGACGGTGGTGGATCCGGCGGAGGTGAATTTTGCCAAGATGAGCGGAGGAAATTTCCCAGTGGGCGGCGCGGCGACCTTCCGGCTGGTTTTGCGCAACGACGGCGAAATGCCGATGCGGGATTTGTTTGTGACGGACGAAATTCCAGCCGGGTTGCAACTGGTGAACGCCGCGGAAAACCCGGTGGTCACTTGGCCGACGCACCGGAGGGCCGGCTCGCTGGCCTGGACGATTGACCGGCTGGAGCCGGGCCAGATGAAAATGCTGGAGTTTACGCTGATTTCCTCCGAGCCGCGATCCATCCGCACCACCGCCCGGGTGGAGGGTTTTGCCGCCAACGGCAAGGGCTATGGCGCGACCGCCCGGGCAAAGGAACCGACGGTCTGGCGCGACGCCGCGCAATTTGCGGTGTCGTTGGTGCCGGGTGCCTCCTCGGTGCAGTTGGATCAGGCCACGGACTGCAAAATTTTCCTTTCAAATCCCGGCGCGAGGGAAATGGCCATGTTGGAAGTCGAAGTGCTGTTTTCAGACGAACTGAAGCCTTTCGCGGTGGAAGGCGTGCGTGGGGCGAAAATTTTGAACCGAACGGTCACGCTGCCCCGCATTGGGCTGGCGGCGGGAGAGTCCGGCGTGGTGCGCATCCGCGCAACCGGGGCGCTTTCCGGCGAAGGAAATGTGACGCTGCGGGCCAAGCTGGCGGGGCAGGCGGAAGTTGTTGAAAAAGTAGAAACGATTCAGGTCGCTGAATAAAAGGAAGTTGTCCGTTTTCCCCCGGCGGCGCGAAGGAAAAAGCGTGGCTGGCGCAATGGAACAGGCGCCCCGGAAGCGGGGCGCCTGTTTGCTTAGGCGCCGGAGCCAAGCGTTTTTGGCAACAAGGAGCTTGTTAATTTAATTTATTATTTTTAATAAATAAAAATGCTGACACGTTTTCCTTTGGGTTGCGCCGTGCTGAGTGCCGCGGCGGCTTTATTTTTCGCGCATGCCGCGCCGCTGCAGGCATGGAGTTATTGGACGGGTGAATCAAATGATAGCAATTGGTTTACGGAAGGAAATTGGTCTGGCGGAGTGCCGGCAGAAAGCAGCGATGTGTCCTTCTGGACTGGCGGGGAAATTTCCCTTGGCGAGGGAGGCAATGGGATGGCCATGACGATCGGTGTTTTTAATGATAATGGATATTATCAAACTGGCGCGTTGGATTCGGTGTTGCTGACGGTCAACGGCGGCACGCTGACACTTCAGGGCGGATTGTCTGTGGGCGGAGGAAAAAGCAGTCTTCCCTTCAACGATGACGTGATTTCGTTCGGCAGCGAAGGCACTTTGCGGATCGAAAACGGGGGGATTGTGAAGGTGGGCGGTGCGATGATTGTGGGTGGCGCGCAGGAGGACGATTACAGCGGGTACTTGATTTTGGACGGAGGGACGCTGGAGACGACGCAGGCATTTACCTGCGGTTCTTCCACGGTGATGGGGACAATGACTTTGAGCAATGGCGCGGTTTGGAACGGCTCGGGCACGGCCACCTTCGGGACGCAAAGTTCGCTGGCGGTCGGGAGCGGAAGCGTGGTCAACAACGCGGGCAGCATGAGGTTGAATAACGGCGCTAGTTTGGATGGAAAGAACAGCGCGCTCAATCTTACCGGGAATGGCAGCAGCCTCCTGGTGCTGGGCGGAACGTTCTCGGCGACGAACGGGGCGGAGGTAAGTGTTGCCGGGGATTTGTCCTGCACCAGCCCCGTGTTGGTGGATGCGGCGACTATGACGGTCGGGGGAAAAGTGACGGCTGAGGCACTTACGATGCAGAATGGCAGTGCCCTGCGCGGATATGAATTGTTTACGGAGGAGCTGGTTTTGCAGGATTCGACGCTGGAGTTGACGGCGGGCGGAGGAATCAATGCGGGCGGCACGGGCACGGTCAAAAACGCCACTTGGACGATGGGCGGCGCGTTGCAAGTGGGCCAGGGTGCCACGCTGACGATTGGAGAAGGTGCCAAGGTGACCAGCGATAGCGCGGGCAGCACGATCAGAGGCAGTGTCACGGTGGTCGGTTCCGGCGCGGAGTGGACGCATAAAAATGGCACCATTTATCTTTCGGAGCAATTGGGCGCGGCGGGCGACGGCAGCCTGACGATTGGCAATGGCGGCGTGGTTCGGCTGGTTTCCTCCGCCGGGTATGGTTCGGTGAACGTCAGTTCTGGTCACAACAAAGGCACGCTGCATGTGCAGCAGGGCGGGACATTGATTGTGGATTACATCAATGCGTCCAGCGGGACGGCGGAGGTGCGCATCGAGGGGAATTTGCAGGCGCGCTGGATTCAGGTTGGCCGCAGCGGCGGGGAAGGCACGAAACAGGTGGTTTTCGACGGCGGACATTGGAAGGTGGCGACGGGGGGATTGGCGAAATACGACATTATCGAAGGGCGTGTTTCGGCGGAATCGGGTGGTTTTGACGCGGGGGAAATTGTCCTGGCGTCGGGCGGTTTGACGGTCGAGACCGAGGCGGGTTTTGCGGCAGAAATCAGCGCGATATTGGTCGGCGCGGGCGGCATCACCAAAACTGGCGCGGGCGATTTGCTGCTTTCGGGGGAAAACCAATTTACCGGCGCGCTGGTGGTGAGCGGAGGAAAATTAATCCTGAATGGAAACGCGGTGAACCAGCTGGTGACGATTGCGGTGAGCGGCGAAGGAATTTTGCAAGTGGACGGGGCGATCAGCATTTCCGGACTGATTGTGGACGGGAATAAAATTGCCGCCGGAAAATACGACCTGTCGGCCAATGCACTGGCGGAATACGGTATCACGGGGATCGGCAGTGTGACCATCATCCCCGAGCCCTCAACTTATGCGCTGCTGGGCGGCGTGCTGGCGCTGGGGTTGGCGACGGCCCGGCGGAGGAAAAAGGCATAGGGGACATTTCCCGCTTATTGGGTTGAGCAACCGTTCGATGCTTTGTTGTGTGGGGCGGTTGATGAATCTTCTGCGCGCGAATCTCGGCCCTTTCCTTTGCTTTGCTTGTGTCGGCGTGGTGAACACGCTGATTCACCTCGCGGTGCTGGCCACGCTGGTGGAAGTGGCCGGGTGGACGCATCCGCTGGCGAATGTCGGGGCGTTTTTGGTGGCCAATGCCTTTTCCTATTGGGCGAACAGCCGGTGGAGCTTTGGGTTTCCTTTGAGCCGCCGCCGGTATGGCCGGTTTTTGGCGACCTCGGTGGTCGGCGCGGTGCTATCCTACGGCGTGATGCGTTTTGGGGATGCGCGCGGGTGGCATTATCTGTTTTCCTATGCCTGTCAGTTGGTTTTGATGCCGCTGGTTAATTTTGCGCTGCTGCGCTGGTGGGTTTTTCCCGGCCGTGGCGCGGAGGAAAGTGCGCCGGAAGCTCGCTGAGCAGCCGGGCGGAGATAATCTTTTAAGGGGAAAAGCTTTTTTGCTTGAGCCTGTGGGCAATGGCAGTTCATTCAAACGTTTGTTTTTATCGTATGACTCACTCAACCATCTTCGAGGGATTTCGCACAGGGAAAATGCTGCTGGTCGCGCTGGCTTGCGGGCTGGCGGGCTATGCTGGCGCGGAGGAGGGAAGTAGTGCGGCAGCCGCAAAGGAAACGCCGCCTCCGCCGGAGGTGGGCGTGATTGTCGCCGAGCCAGTCAGCGTGCCGTTTACCGCGGAGATGCCCGGACGGGTGCGCTCGGTGCGGGTGGCGCAGGTGCGCGCGCGGGTGGCGGGGATTTTGCAGGAGCAAACTTTTCGGGAGGGCTCGGACGTGAAGAAAGGCGACGTGCTTTTCCAGATCGACCCCACGCTTTTTGAGGCGAATGTCGCCAGTGCCAAGGCGAACGTGGCGCGGGCGGAGGCCTCGATTGTCCGGGCCGAGGCCAATTTGACGCAGGCGAATTTGCTGTCGGCGCGCTACGACAAACTGGCGGGCAGCAACGCGGTGAGCCAGCAGGAACGCGACAACGCCACTTCGGGCCGCTTGCAGGCGGAAGCCGAAGTCAAGGCCGCGGAAGCGGATTTGCTGGCG
Organism: uncultured Opitutia bacterium; assembly: GCA_937874455.1. GTDB lineage: Bacteria > Verrucomicrobiota > Verrucomicrobiia > Opitutales > UBA953 > CALNBE01. The sequence continues at coordinate 8,561 of CALNBE010000295.1, forward strand.
ATGAAGGCGGCGTTGAAGGCCGCGGAGCTGGACTTGAGCTACACGAAGGTGGACGCGCCGATCTCTGGACGGATTGGCCGGGCGCTGGTGACGGAAGGCGCGCTGGTCGGCCAAGGGGAAGTGACCCTGCTGGCGGAGATCAACCAGATGGATCCGGTCTATGTGGATTTCATCATGCCGGCAAACGAGCTGACCCGCTTCAAGCGCAAGGCTGGAGCCAGCGCCGACTGGAACAAAGTGAAGGTGGAATTGATGCTGGATGATGGCAGCCTTTACGAGAAAACGGGCAAGCTGCTCTTCTCCGAAATCACGGTGGATCCCGGAACGGGCAGCGTGACGCTGCGGGCGGAGTTTCCCAATGACGAATGGATGCTGTGGCCGGGCATGTATGTGCGGGGGAAATTTGCCTATGACGACGGGACGAAGGCGGTGTTGATCCCCCAGCAGGCGGTGATACGCACTGCGGCGGGCGCGAGCGTTTACGTGGTGAACGCAGAGAGCAAACTGGAGCTCCGCCCTGTCAGCACCGCAGAGGTGAAGGGCAGCAACTACGTGCAACGGAGCGGCTTCATGGCCGGGGAGAAAATCGTCGTGGAAGGCGCGCAGCGGGTCTTGATCCCTGTGCAACCCGGATCGGTGGTCACGCCCAAGCCTTGGAGCAAAGTGGTCAAGGAGCAGGACAAGGGACAGCCCAAGGACTGATTTCCGTGTAACAAAATAACGGCGGCTGCGGCGGCTGTTTCTTTTTCACAACCAAAGTTTTTCTCATGGCACGGTTTTTTATTGATCGCCCAGTTTTCGCCTGGGTCATTGCGATCTTCCTCATGCTTATGGGGGTGATCAGCATCACGCTCCTGCCCATCTCGCAGTATCCCACGATCGCCTCGCCGGCGGTGGAGGTGCGGCTGACCTATCCCGGCTCCTCGGCCCGGACGATGGACGAGACGGTGACGAGCGTTATTGAAAAGGAATTGAACGGGATTCCGGGACTGAAGTATTTCGAGTCCTCCAGCGAGTCCAACGGCACCGCCACAATCAAGGCTACCTTTGTCCCCGGCACCGACCAGGACATCGCGGCGGTGGAAGTGCAAAATCGCATCAAGCGCGTCGAGTCCCGCCTCCCGCAGGCGGTGTTGCAGCAGGGCGTGCAGATTGAAAAATCGAACGCGGCCTTCCTGTGCGTGGTGGCGATCATCTCGCCGGACGGGCGGTTCAACAACATCGAGCTGGGCGACTACACCGCGCGCAACATTATCGATGAAATCAAGCGCATTCCCGGCGTTGGCCAGGCTCAGATGTTTGGCACGGAAAAGGCGATGCGCATCTGGGTCGATCCGGCCAAGCTGGTCGGACTGAACCTGACCGCGCAGGATGTGAGCGCGGCCATCGCTGACCAAAACCAGCAGGTGGCCGCCGGCTCAATCGGTGCCAAGCCGTCGCCGGTCTTTGTGGAGAACAGTGCGACGATTACGGTGACGGGGCAGTTGAGCACCGTGGAGGAATTTGAAAACATCGTGCTGCGCGCGAATTCCGACGGCTCGAAGGTTTTGCTGAGCGACGTGGCGAAGGTGGAGCTGGGCGGGGCGGACTACGGTTTTGAATCGCGGCTGGACGGCCAGCCCGCCTCCGGTATCGGGGTGCAGTTGACGCCGACCGCCAACGCCCTGCAGACGGCGAAACTGGTTGAGTCGCGGATGAAGGAGCTGAAACAATATTTCCCCGAAGGCATCGACTACCGCATTCCCTTCGACACCTCGGAATTCGTCGGCATCTCCATCATGGCGGTGGTGCGCACCCTGTGCGAGGCGATCTTCCTCGTCTTCATCGTGATGTTCGTCTTCCTGCAGAACATCCGCTACACCTTTATTCCGACCATTGTGGTGCCGGTGGCGCTGCTGGGAACCTTCGGGGTGATGTCGGTGATGGGGTTTTCGATCAACGTGCTGACGATGTTTGGCATGGTGCTGGCGATCGGGATTTTGGTGGACGACGCAATTGTGGTGGTGGAAAACGTCGAGCGCATCATGAGCGAGGAACATTTGCCGCCGCGCGAGGCGACGCAAAAGGCGATGCGCCAGATCACCGGGGCGATCATCGGGATGACGCTGGTGCTGGCCTCGGTCTTTGTGCCGATGGCCTTCTTCAGCGGCGCGGTCGGGGTGATTTACCGCCAGTTTTCGCTGACCATGGTGTCGTCGATTTTGTTCTCGGCGGTGCTGGCCCTGTCGCTGACGCCGGCGCTGTGCGCGGCGCTCCTCAAGCCGCACGGCGAGGTGCTGCCGGAGCGCAAGGGCTGGCGCAAACTGGCGTTTCTGGTGCCCGACTTCCTGAACCAGTCGGTGCTGGCTCCGTTTTTCCGGGGGTTCAACAAGGTTTTCCACAAACTGACCAACGGCTATGTCTGGACCGTGAACGGCGCGGTGAAGCGCGGTTTCCGCGTCATGCTGGTCTATGTGGCGCTGCTGAGCGGGCTGGGCTGGTTCTACACCCGGATGCCAACCTCCTTTCTCCCGACGGAAGACCAGGGCTTTTTGATGACGTTGGTGCAGCTGCCCGCCGGAGCCTCGGCCAACCGGACCAAGGAGGCGTTCTTGGAAATTGAGGATTTCTTCCGCAACGAAAAGGGCGTGGACATGAGCATCGGGGTGATGGGCTTCAGCTTCAGTGGCTCGGGGCAGAACGCCGGGATTTTCTTCACCAATTTGAAGGACTGGTCCGTGCGCGGGCCGGAGGACTCGGCGGCGTCCATCGCCAAGCGGGCCATGATGCGCTTTTCGCAGATTCGCGATGCGCAAATGATCTACCCGATGGTGCCGCCCGCGATCATGGAGCTGGGGACGGCGAGCGGCGTGGAGTTGCGTCTGCAGGATCGTGGTGGCAACGGTCACGAGGCGCTGACTCAGGCGCGAAACATGCTCATCGGAATGATGATGCAGAACAAAGCCGTCTTCGGGAACGTGCGTCCTGAGGGGCTGGAGGATTCGCCGCAGGTGTATCTGGATATTGACCGGAGCGCCGCGCAGGCGATGGGCGTTTCCTTTTCCGACATCAGCGCTTCCCTGGGTACGGTGCTGGGATCGGCCTACGTGAACGACTTTCCGAGCCAGAGCCGGATGCAGCGGGTGGTGGTGCAGGGCGCCGCGGAGCAGCGGCTGTCCATTGAGGATTTGCTCCGCATCTACGTCCGCAACAACCAGGGCGAGATGGTCCCGCTGTCCACTTTTGCCAAGGGCGAATGGGTGATGGGCGCGACGCAGATGAAGCGCTACAACGGGTATCCCTCGATGAGCCTGGTGGTCGAGGCCGCGCCGGGCCGCACCACCGGCGAAGCGATGGCGGAGATCGAAAAACTGATGGACAAGCTGCCCAAGGGTTTCTCGGTCTCCTGGACCGGGCAGTCGCTGGAGGAACGCGAGGCCGGCTCGCAATCGGGCTTCCTGATCGGGCTTTCCATGGTCTTCGTTTTCCTGCTGATGGCCGCGCTCTATGAAAGCTGGTCCATTCCCTTTGCGGTGATGCTGGTGGTGCCGGTGGGCGCGCTGGGATCGGTGCTGGCGGCGACTTTTCGCGACATGCCGAACGACGTTTACTTCCTCGTCGGTCTGGTGACCATCATTGGTTTGGCGGCGAAAAACGCCATTCTCATCATCGAGTTTGCCAAGGATCAGCTCCTGCACGGGAAGGATCTGCTGACGGCCACGGTCGAGGGCGCACGGCTGCGTTTCCGCCCGATTTTGATGACTTCCTTTGCCTTCATCCTCGGGGTGCTGCCGCTCTTTCTGGCGAGCGGCGCGGCCTCGGCCAGCCAGCGGGCCATCGGCACCGGGGTGGTTGGCGGGATGCTGGCGGCGACGCTGCTCGGGGTGTTCTTTATCCCGGTTTTCTTCGTCGTGGTCCGCAAGCTAACCGGCCAGCGGATGTCGCACTACGACAAGATCCGGCGCGAGGAGTTGTTGCGCGAGGAAAAATCCGCATAGGAAATTCATTCTATTGTGTGTTTGAAAACCCGGAAGGCTTGGCCGACCGGGTTTTCTTTTGCGCAGGGGAAATGAAGCATTGAAGCCGCCGCCTGGGCGGGCGAAATTGCGAAGGAAATGCCGGAACCCCTGCACATCATCACCGGGCCGACGGCGGTGGGGAAAACCGCCGCCGCGCTGGCTTGGGCGGAGGAAAATGACGCGGAGATCGTCTCCTGCGACTCGTTGCTGGTGTATCGCGGCATGGATGTCGGCACGGCCAAACCGACCGCGGAGGAAAGGGCGGCAGTGCGCCACCACTGCATCGACTTGGTGGAGCCGGAGGCAGGTTTCTCTGTCGGCGAATTTGTCGCCGCGGCCCTGGCGGCGGTGCGGGATATTCAGGCGCGGGGGAAACGCGTGCTGGTGGCGGGCGGGAGCGGTTTTTATTTGAAGGCGTTTTATCAAGCCGTGACCGACGACATTCCGGTGGCGGAGGAAATTGCGACGCGTGTTCGGGCGTTGCAGGAGCGGGGAATCACCGCGCTGCAGACGGCGCTGGAGCCTTTTGCGCCGGGGCGGCCGGCAATCCTCGATTGGGAAAATCCCCGCCGGGTGGCCAAGGCGCTGGAACGCTGTCTGGCGAGCGGAAAGCCGCTGGAGGAAATTCACGCGGCGTTCAAGGCGAAGCCCGGTCCCTTTGCCGCTTGGGAAAAACAGACGGTGCTGCTGGAGCGTCCGCCGGAGGAACTGGCCCGGCGCATCGCGCAGCGCGTAGATCAGATGCTGGCCGCCGGGCTGGTGGACGAAGTGCGCGGGCTGGTGGCGCGGAGGAAATTGCTTCGCGGCACCCCGGCGGCGGAATCCGTCGGCTACCGCGAAACCCTGGACTGGCTGGACGCGGAGGAAACTGCGGAGGAAAAACTCCGGGAGGCCATCGTCACGTCCACCCGCCGTCTCGCCGCCAAGCAAAGGAAATGGTTTCGCACCCAAATTCCGGTGGACGAAACCGCGGTGCTGTGAACGCGCTTTTCCTTTCCAACCCGCCGCCGCTTCGTTTGATGCCCTTTCGCAAACATGGACAAACTTTCGGAAATCATGGCGTGGAAGGCGGAGGAAATTGCCCCGCGCCTCCGCCCGGTGCGGGAGAGCGAACTGGCCCGGCTGGGGGAAGTCAAACGGCCCGGCCCGCGCTTTCGTGACGCGCTGCGCCAGCCCGGCCGCCTGGCGGTCATCGCCGAGATCAAACGCGCCTCGCCCAGCGCCGGGGCGATCAAGGCTGGAGCGGACGCGGTGGAGCAGGCGCGGCTGTACACCAACGCCGGGGCCGACGCGCTGAGCGTGCTGACTGACGAGAAATTTTTCGCAGGGAAAATCGAGGATCTGTGGCACGTGGTGGATTTTCAAAATGAGCACCGCCGTTTCCTGCCCTGCATCCGCAAGGACTTCATGCTCGACCCGATTCAGGTGGTGGAGGCGGCGGAGGCCGGGGCGCGCTGCATTTTGCTGATCGTGCGGGCGCTTCAGGACGATCAGTTGCGGCGGCTTTACGATGCGGCGACGCTGGCCGGGCTGGATGCGCTGTTCGAAGTGCACACCGCGGAGGAACTGGAGCGGGCGCTGCGTTTTTCCCCGAAAATCCTCGGAGTGAACAACCGGAACCTTTCCACCTTCCAAATCGATATTTCCTTCTCGGAGGAATATCTGCCGCAGGTGCCGGAGGAAATTGTGAAGGTTGCCGAGAGCGGCATGCGCACCGGCGAGGATGCCGCGCGGATGAAGGCCGTGGGTGCCGACGCGCTGCTGGTCGGCGAGTCGCTGATGCGCGCGGAGGATGCCGAGGCATTGATGCGTGAGCTGCAACAGGCGGAGGAATAAGGAAGCTCCGATGACCGAATTTCCTCCGCGGGGACAATTCAATTTGCACCAGACCCGGGCGCTGCTGGCCGCGCTCGGGCATTCGCCGCGCAAGCCGCTCGGACAAAATTTTCTGGTCGATGCCAACATCGTGCGCAAGTCGCTCCAACTGGCGGAAATCGCGGCGAATGACACCGTGGTGGAGGTCGGGCCGGGGCTGGGAACGCTGACCGGTGCCCTGCTGGCGGCGGGCGCGACAGTGTTTGCGGTGGAGCGCGACCCCGTGCTGGCCCGGCATTTGCGGGAGCGGCTGGCACCTTTGTATCCGGAAAAATTTTATCTGACCGAGAGCGACGCGATGGATTTTCCTTTGGCAAATTTGCCGGAGGCGCGAAGGGGAAATTTCAAGGTGGTGGCGAATCTGCCCTATGCGATTTCGACGCCGTGGATGGACGCGGTGCTGGAAGGGCCGCTCCCGGCGGTGCTGGTTTTGATGCTGCAAAAGGAGGCGGCGGAGCGCCTGACCGCGGTGCCGGGAAGCAAGACCTTTGGAGCCATTTCCGTCGCGCTGGACGCCGCTTTCGCGCAGGCACCCGGCCACAAGGTGCCCGCAGGCTGCTTTTTTCCTCCGCCCAAGGTGGAGTCGTGTCTGTTGCATTTGCGACAGCGTGAGAATCCCCGCGCGCTGGATCCGGCCACGCGACGGGTGATTCGCGCCCTGTTTTTGCAGCGGCGGAAGCAAATCGGGTCGATTGCCCGGCGGATGGAAAACGCGCCGGAGGCCCTGACGCGCTGGATCAGCGGCCTGACGGAATGGGGCTGCTCGGAGCAAAC
>CALNBE010000296.1 GCA_937874455.1 uncultured Opitutia bacterium
GCCTTGTTGCTGGTTTTCGCGTAATACGAGACCGCCGGAAAATTCGATTTCTCCCGCATCCGCCCGAATTTCGTTGAGGATGTAACCTTCGGCATAGGCATCGCGCCCCTTGGATTTTTCCTTCAAATCCTCACCCAGATTTAAGGTCACATCCTTGCGTTTGACTCCCGTCCTTTCGTTCACGTCGATGCTCACTTTTGCGGTGATTCCCCGTGGTGTGGCTTCGATTTTAACCAATTCAATAAACGCATGGTTGTGACTTTCCTCTGCCAGCACCCCGTCCACCTCGATCTGTTTCACCAGTCCCAGGTCATAAGCTTGCACCGGATTCAGCGAATAAAGCAGGTTGTAGGGATTGCGATGAGTGGCGGAATAGCGCAGCGTGCAAAGGGGATTTAGCTCCATCAGCGCCTTGCGCCGCACATCTGTTTCGAAGTTTTGCGGCTCGTCCACGATGACGATGGGATTGACCGATCTGATGTATTCGATCGGGGCAAAGGCCCGCTCGCCCTTCTGGTTGATCTTGTTGCTGTCCTTGGTGAAACTGTCGATGTTGATGACCAGCACCGACAAAGCGTCGCTTTGGGCAAACGTCCGCAACCCCGTCAGTCTGCTGCTGTCGTATAACGTGGTTTCAAAAGTAACCCGCCCGTAGTCAGCGGCGAAATGTTCCTTTGTGACCTCGAGGTTTTTCATGGTGCCTTCGCGAATCGCGACGCTGGGGACGACGATGACAAATTTCCGGAAGCCATACATCCGGTTCAGTTCATACATCGTTTTGATGAAGGTGTAGGTCTTGCCCGTGCCGGTCTCCATTTCGATGGTGAAGTTCACCGGACAAAAAACTTCCCTGCCATTGTCAGATCGCGAGGCGACCAACTCCTGCGACGGGCCGACGTGGTTTGTTTCCTGCACCTTCCGCACATTGGCGAGAAGCTGTTCATCCGTAAGGTGCAGAGCATTGCCGATGCTGCCATCGCCAGTGTATTCCACACTGGAGCTCTCGGTGGCCAAAGAAAAATCATTCTGGGCCAAAGGCTGGCCGTCAAAAACCCGCACCACCGCGTCCACGGCGCGCGCTTGGTAATCCTGGTGGATGAATTGGAGTTTCATGTTATTTGAAGTGCGGGGGTTTTGGGAGTGCGGCGGTTTCTCTTTGGAGTGCGGCGCTTTGTCTTTGGAGTGCGGCGGTTTCCGCCGCTTTGGATTGAATGGAAAAAGATTCTTGAAAGGGCATTCCGTCGGCGAAGTTCCTTTGGCGCTCGCATCCATATAGCGGCGGGAGCCGCCGCACTCCAAATTTTCGTCTCCATTTCGTTTGGATGAGATGGCCTGTGTGAATAGATTGTTTGTGGTGATGTCTGACGCAGCTTCCTCCGAAATCCAAAGCGGCGCGGAGCGCCGCGCTCCAAGTTGGCCGCATGCGCCGGAGCATCGGTTGAATGAGTCCGGAACGTTCATTGTTACGGCGGGAACGCATCGGAAAGAGCACTTCTTTGCCGGAGAAGCTCGGTTGCAGGCGCTGCATGACGGACTGCTGCGTTATGCGACGAAATATGGCTGGCGCTTGGAGGCCTGGGCAGTGTTTCCGAATCATTATCATTTCGTCGGTCATTCGCCGAATGCTGCGACTGATGGAGCGAAATCGCTGCGGGGGTTTCTGGCGGATTTTCACCAGCACAGTGCGGCTTGGGTGAACGGTTTGGACGGAGTCAAGGGACGGAAGGTCTGGCACAATTTTTGGGAGACGCGTCTGACCTACGAGAAAAGCTATTTTTCCCGCCTGAATTATGTCCACCAAAACGCGGTCCGGCACGGACTGGTGGCGGTGGCGAACCAATACCCCTGGTGCAGCGCGGCGTGGTTCGAGTGCGAAGCCTCGCCCGCGATGGTTAAAACGATTTATGGTTTCAAGACGAATCACGTGAAGGTGCTGGATGATTTTTAAGATACGGTAACTTTGGAGTGCGGCGCTTTGGATCGGGCTGGAAAGGTTTTTCCAGGGTTCATTGTGCTGAGGGTGCTCATTGGACATTCCAATCCATAGCGGCGGGAACCGCCGCACTCCAAAAAATCAGATCACGGTCAGGCTGATTTCCAGGCTGGCGAGTTCCAGTTGCAGGTTGCTGAGTTGTTCGTCGGCCTTGTCGCCTTGGAAGCAGGAGTTGAGGAGGATCACCTTGGCGGGTTTTTCCTTCGCGATGGCGTCTTTTAAATCGGCGGTGTAGGGATCAAAGCAGAGCCAGAGATGGCGGTCGTCGGGCATCAGCACGCGATGGACGATTGCCCCGGCCACGGGGAGGGGCTTGCTGATGGCATCGACGCCCAAAGCCCCGAGGCCGTATTTCAGCAGCAGCTCCGCCAGCATGGCGGTTTGCGTGTTGGCGGGTTTTCTGGCTTCCCCGGATTTTTCCGCTTGCTGGAATATTTCCATCTGCGTGCGCAGCTCCTGCGCATCGGCGACCTGTCCCCGCCACACCTTGAAGTTACTCGGTGCCAGCGTAAAATACGCGCAGGCGGGTTCATCTGGAGTGCGGCGCTCCGCGCCGCTTTGGATCGGCAGCTCT
>CALNBE010000297.1 GCA_937874455.1 uncultured Opitutia bacterium
GTCAGCAGAAGGATCGCGCTCACCATGGGCGGCCTCCCGCTTCGCTCTTCAGCGGGCGTGCCTGGAAGGTGAGAGGTTGGCCCCACTGGCTGGGCTTGAGACTCCATGCCATTGGCAGGCGGTGCGGCTCGTGAGGTTGCACAGGGGAGCAGTCCATGCCATCTAGGATGAGGTGACCGTAATGGTGGGCAATGCTTTTGAATGTGGCTCCCATTAGCGCCGCCCTTTGCCGGTCGTTGCCGCGTTGGTAGAGCGCACGCCCCAGCCGTTGGCTTGGCGCAACCGTTCGATCTGGGCTGCTGCTTCGTGAGAAAGGCCCAGGTATCCGCTCTCGTCCATCAAAACGTGGCCTGGAGATTGCTTGAAGTCCTCGATGCTCAGCGCGGCATCGGGGCGCTTGCGGAAAAATGCGGGCCATTTCATCAGCGCTTCCCCTCAATCGGCACAACGCGGGTCTTGCTGCCCCTACCCGTCAAGAACACCTTGTCCCCGGCGCGGATCGGCAAGTCATCGGCCTGCACAATGGCAATGACTTTTCCGCTCTCCAGATCGCGGACATACACTTCTACCCCGCGGCGCCTGCTCACCCCGTTTTGGATGGCCGTGCCTGCGACGCCCCCAATCACCCCACCCGCCACCCTGGCGGCGCTGCGGTAGTCGCCCTTAACCTCCCGAGCGGCCCCATAACCCACGGCGGCGCCGATGGCGGAACCGGCGTTGAGGCGCTTGTCGGATTTGATGTCCACGCTGCGAACCATGAGCACCTCGCCCAGGCGGGCGTTCTGAACGGACAGGGTTTCGCTGGCGCCGTATCGACGGGCGGAACTGTTGTCAGCAGCGGAGGCCGTCAAGGGGAGCAGGCCGGCAAGGGCCAGAGAAAGAACCAAAACGCGCATGAGGCCTCCTTTTATGAATGGGTTGCACTACCCATAACAAAAGGTTTGAAATGCGCAAGGGGATCGGGAAAAGAAAAAGGCGGCTTTCGCCGCCTTTGTCGCTACTTGCAGGGATGCGCTTCCGAAATATCTGACGCGACGGCATTCCACCCAACACCGCGAACACAAACGGCCGGCGATGAAAGCCGTGGCTGGTCGCCAGCCCGCACGATCAACCGGGTGGTTCGGCCGAGAACGTCAACGGTCACGGCCAACAAACGGCCGTCGCTCCAAGGACGGTCGAAGGAGCCTTCGAGCTGAACCTTTCTTTCTTGAACCTTCTCCCAAGGGATGCCTCCGGCATTGAGAAGACTGGGGAAATCGTCCAGGGTTGCGCCCTTGGGCAGGTCTACCTCGCCCAACAGAATCACCGCAGTGGGCGCAGCTTCTCTTTCAAGTGCAGCGGCGCTGGGTTGACTGGAACACCCCGCAGAGAGCAGCAACGCACCGGCGATGGCCGACAGACAAAGATTGCGCATAGATCCTCCTTTTTTGTGTAGGTAGAAATACCCATAACAAAGAAAGGGAGATGCGCAAGGGGATCAAAAAAGAAATAGGCGGCTTTCGCCGCCCTTTTCCTTGGCCTTAGAAGCGCGCTCGCAAGCGAGGGGCTTCCTGGGTTTGGCCGTCCTTCCCATGGGCCTTCATTGCCGCACCGACCTGGCGTTGGGCGTCGGCCCCAAACCCGCCTTCCGGTGGCTTCCAAGCGTTGGCAGCGGGAAGAAGCTCGTCCAAGAGCTTGGATCGGTTGTGGGCTCGCAGCTCGTTCTCAGCGTTGTTCAAGAACGCCTTGGTCTCTCGGTTGCTCGCAAAATCGATGGGCTTCATACGAGGCTCGTTTCGAAAGCCGTTGACATGGTTGTCAAAGCCTTGCTCGCCGACGAGCTTACACCCCTTGTCCCAGTCCGCCCCTGCGAACACCAGTTCTCGGCAGAGTTCCGTTTTCCCCTGCTTCGCCGCTTCATGGAGGACGCTGTAGCCGGCATAGTTGTTGTAGGCCCAGCCCTCGTCTCCGTCGATGTTGAACGTTCGGTTCCGACTGACCAGTTCTTCGTTGGGATCCACCTGCTCCAGCAGACGTTTGGCGTCGCCGGCCTCAACGAGGGCCACAATGTTGAGCACGCGGTCTTGCTCCTCCTTCGTCTCCTCCGCCTTTTCCGCGGCCTGCTCTTCCGCTTCGGCATCCCAATACCGATCCTCGTGGTAGTAATCCCGGGTCGCATAAGGGGTTTCCCCCCTGTCGTTCTCTACGTGGTGCTGGGGAACGCCTCGCCCCACCCCATCGACCAACTCTTTCATGGCGCGCTCGTCCGCGGTGTGAGCAGGAATGTTTCCCTCCATGTCTTTTGCGTCAACCTGGGCGCCGGCCAACACCAACGCCTGCACCATCTCCCCCGTTTTGACGTAATGAAGCGGGGTTCGGCCCAGCGCATCGGTGTCCCTCACACTGCCGCCCTGCCCCAACGCAGCGACAAGCTCGCTGGGCGTTTCGGCCAGGAAAATCGGGTCGGTCGCCGCATCGACGCGCTCACGCGGCGAAAAATCGTCTCGGTGGTTCCGAGCGTTTTCTCGATAAAGCACCGGATCATGTTTGAGCGCTGGCTCGCCACTGGAGTTCAGCAGGGAGGGATCGGCCTTGGCATCCAGCAAGCGCAGCACAACGCCTAGATCGCTGGCCAGGTGGAGCGGGGTGTCTCCCCCGTCCGTCCGCAGATTCACGTCGGCGCCGGCATCGACAAGCATGTGGATATCGCCTTCAAGCCCTCGCTTCGCAGCGACATGCAGAGCGCATTGCCCTTGGCTCAGGGCATTGACATCCGCTCCGGCCTTCGCCAACAGCGCCAAACCTTCCGCAGTAGGTTTTTCGGACCAAGCGGGCTCCCTTTGGTATGTGCTCAACAGGCGATCAAAAGGCGAACGCCCTTGTTTGTCCAACGCGTGAACATCCGCCCCAGCCGAGATAAGCAGCTCCATCTGCCACGGCTCCTGACATTTATGCAAGGCGGAATCGCCGCGCGCGTCGCGATACCCTTTCACATCGGCGCCGTCTTCGATGGCCTGCCTCACCTCGTCCTCGAAGCGACCCTTCGTCTTCAGACCAGCGAAGGCCAAAGTGCTCCCCAACCGATCCGTTGCCTCATCGTTGAAGGGCACACTTTGAGGGCCCTCAACGGGCGAAAGGGTTGCCGGCTCCGCTGAAGCCACTGGCCGCTGGCTTGAATCCTCCAAGCGCTCCCGGACCGGGGGTTCAGGCGGCTCAGAAGGAGCCACGCCTGGAAGTTCCGTGTCCTTTTGACGGATGAAGGGTCGAAGTAGATTTGAAAAGACGTTGCCAGCCATGGTTCCTCCGCTTGATGAGTGATACTCATGTCTTAACAAAGAAAGGGGGATGCGCAAGGGGCTGCAAAGAGAAAAGGGGTGGCTTTCGCCCCCCCTCTCAATCCAGCGTAAGAAGCTCAAGAAACAACATGGCGCTTAGTTAAACGACCTAGACAATCACTAAATAAGTTCTTTCCACCCGGCGACAGCAACCACCGGAAACCACCAAAACAGCAAGGATAACCACTCAACCACCCAACCACCCCCTAACCGCTCACCCACAGAAAGTTATCAGTTAGAAGCAGAGGAATCGGACCTCAGCCGGGACTTCCCCCGACACATTCATTTCTAACTCGAAACCTCAAAAGGTCAACCCCCTACCTGCGTTAAGCAACCTGGCGTTCCTTGCGTCGCGATGGGGTCCTTCGACCGGCTTCCGTCTTTCGCCCCTGCTCCATGTCCTGCTCCTTCTTGACCTGCGGCAGCGGCTCGCGTTCAAACGCCGGGATGTCCAAAAAGGTCATGACCTTCTCCGCTTGGCTGGCTGCACGGAACAGGGTCCTGGGGTCATCGGCCAGGGCTTTCATCCAGGACTGCAGGTAGGCGGCGTGCTGCTCTTCGTGCTCCTTACCCAGGGCAATACCCAGGCGCTCGGAAATGAAAAGGCTGGACAACTCCGCCACCAGTTCCTCTTTTGCGTAGTCTTGGCTGCCGAACCGACCGGCCTGGTCGCGGTCGAGCCGGTGTTTGGCGCCGGTCCAGTGGGCCAACTCGTGGAGCAACGTGGCCTGATAGCTGACGTCATCTCTGAAAGTGTGGTGCTTCGGCAGGTGAATCGAATCCGCGGCGATGGAGTAGAACGCTCGGTTGCCACCGTCGTGATGAAGTTTTGGCTGGTGCTTGTCCAACAACTCCCGCACACGCAAGTGGCGGATCGACTCGGGCATGACGAAGGGCGGCGGGGGCTCGGGCATGCCGTCCATTTGGCTGGCATTGAACACCGTGGCGACGAACACCGATGGCCCGTGGTATCCGTTCTTCTCTTCGCCCTCGGTCAACGGCTCGGCCCCGTCTTTGGCCTTGCCCGTCTTGCTGAAATCCCAGTAGGCGATCCGCTGCCCCTTCTCGCCGCGCTTGACCTGGGTGCCAATGCTTTCGGCCTGGCGATAGGTCAGCCAGCGGTCGTCTTGGTAGCCATGGGTGAGTTGGGCACCGCGCAGGATGAGTGTGTTGCTGCCGCGATAAGCCTTGCCCGTGGTCGGGTTCCAAGGCCCGTTGATCGAGCCGTTCTGCGGGGCGTCGGGATCATTCCATGGGCGGCGCCAGGGGATGGTGCCCTGCTTCATCAAGTCGAGCATGCGCCGGGTTTCGGTTTGAATGAGATCGGAATACTTGGACATGGGGTGGTTGCCTCAAATCTTTTTTAACCTCCTGCGCCTCTCAACAGGTGGTTGTGGGTGGATATGGTCAGAACTCGATATGAAGGGTCAGACTCTTGCGGTGATACAACGCTCGCCGCACCAGCTCGGCGATTTCGTCCTCGCTGCGCAATCCCTGGTCGCCGTCTTTGCCAAGACGGACATGGAGACCAAACCCGCTCTGCACGAGCAAGTATTGCGGGTCCGCTTCCGGCGTCTCTGGACTCTCCAGATCGGCCGGGCCGATGGCCGATTCGGGGAACGCGTCGTCGGGGATGTGGTTGGGCGATGGCATGGGGGCTCCGTTTTGGTTTGGATACCCCTTTGCAATAGCGCAACGTCGCCGGTTGTAAAGGCCTACGCGGCTTCAGCCATCGGTGCGCCCGACAGGAGGTCGATGGCTTCCATGGCCTCTTTGCTCAGAGGGTCACCCAACGGAACCTCCTCGTCCGGGATGGACTGGGGAGCCCCGCCCTCCAGGCGCGGCTTCAATCCCCCCACGCGCAGGTTGACCCAGCGCTCGGCCTTCGATCCCTTCGTCGCCTTCTTCTGCTTCTGCTGGAGCCCCGGCATCCGTTCGCGCACCCGCTTCCAAAGCTCTTCAGCACCCACCGGCTTGCGGCCCAGCTCATCCAGAACGTAGTTTCGGTAGTCTGCATAGATGTCGTTCTTGTCGGTCCACGTGCCTTCTTCTTCGATGACCATGCGCTCGGCGAAATAAGATGCCGTGGTGTCCGTCTCGTGCCGGGTCTGCTCGGCCAGCGCTTTGACGGCCTCGGGCATTTCCTCGGGCAGGCTGCCACGCTCAATGAGGCGCATGGCCCCCTCCAGCAGCCAGTCGATGATCACGGCCATTTCCGCCGGGTCCTCGGTCAGCTTCTTGTGGAAGTCCGGATCGCGGTCCTTGTCGTTCTCGGCCAGGCGCACATTGAACGGGATCATGCAAATCTTTCGCCAGAAGCCGTGTTCGTGACTCGTCACCGAGAACATGGCGTTCAGTGCCAGGAAGAGCGTGCCGCGCGGCACCGTGGTGTAGGCATCTTTGCCCTTGTTCTCCGCTGACATGGGATCGCGCGAGATAAGCGCCTTCAAGACCTGCTGGATGGGATCGGAGAGGACCTTGGGCGCCTCTGTCGCCAGATAAAGAGTCTTGGAAGCGAGAGGTGCCATGGCGAACTGCCCATCCAGCTTGTCGATGCGGACCGCAGTGTTCTTGGGGTGGATGGCTCGCAGGACGTGAAGCAAGGTGCTCTTGCCGTTGCTGCCGCTTCCCAGCAACAGGAAGGCTTTTTCCAGGCACATCGGCATGACCGACGACGCCATGGCTTCTTGAAGCAACCCTCGCACGGCCATGTCAGGCATGAAGCGATCCAGATATTTGGCCCACCTCGACTTGGGGTCCAACGGCTTGGGGGTGTAACGACCCGACTTCACCTGGTCCAGGTTGAGCTTCGCTGGAACAAGAGATGTGATCCCGTGTTTGGGGTCGGCCGGCAGGTATTCGATGTAGGCCTTCTTGTTAGCGTCCTTGAGGATCTCCAGGTAACCGCCCTTCAGCGGCACGATGGCCCGATGCTGGCTTTCAGGCAACTTCATGCCAGGCAAGCGGATCATTTCGAGCATGGCCGTCTTGACGCAGCTGGTTGCGCTGCTCTGCTTGGCGTCCTCCGGGGCGTGCTTGCGCATCCAGTCCAACGCGTGGGCTTCTACTTCCCGGGTGGCTTGCAGGGCCCAGATGCCTTCGGACTCATCCCACTGATACAGGGAAACGTCGATCTCGCCGTTGTCCATCTTGCCGCCGATGCGAAACTGGTTGCCGCGGCGCATATCGTCGGCATAGGCCAGCTCAAACGAGAGGTCTTCCCCGATCACACCCAGGTCATCCGTGGCGTCGTTGGGATTGGCTTCGGCCCCAAAGGCCTTGCCCTTTTTCTTCGGAGCCTGATCAACGGCGTCGCCATTGGCCTCCCCGCCCTTGACAGGGCCAGTCTTCGACTTACTCTTCATTTTGTAATCCCTAGTTGTAAACGCCCCGGTTCGCACCCGGGGTTTTTTATGCCGCTTGACTGGGGCGATGCACCCACTCTTGAAGCGCCTGACGCATGGCCTCGGAAGGGGTTTGCCCACGGGCCACCGCCGTCTCCTCCACCAACGCCTTAAAACTTTTGCTGACCCGGGCCTTCAACAACTCATCCCGTGCGGTCTTTTCGCGTTTCGTCTTCACTGCCTGCTCCGTTTCTTGATTTGTGGTCCTGTTGTGGCCACAAATCCATCTAAGCAGGCTTTACGGAACTGGCAAGGGCTCGCGCCAACGGATGTTCGTTTCTGCTTTTGATGCCCCAGAAACACTTGAAAGTGTGAAATACCTCAAGCATCAGCCTGGGAGGTAACAAGTGCTTGTTACCCACTTGTTACCCTTCAAACCCTTATGTTTACTGGGGGTAACAGGTGGTAACAAGGTAACAAGTGATTTAAGAGATCCACGCAAGAAAAATCCACTCACCGCTCACAACATCCATGCATACATCCATCGGGAGCTCGCGATCCACCCGTTACCCTGCTACCCCTTGTTACCTCCTTATGGGACAAGGCTTTCACGGGTAACAAGGGGGTAACAGGTGCTTGTTACCTGTTAGGAAAAACAAGAGCAAAAGCGGCTTGAAGCAAGAGCCGGCGGCTGCTCGCCGCCGAGTCTTGGAGAGGGAAAGGCAGGCCTCCGGCCTAGTCGTAGTTGTAGGAGTGCGACCAGAACCCGCATCGCCTAGGGTCGGCCAACTCGTCCCCTTCTGCCGGCCCTTCTTCTTCCGTCTGCTTTTTTCCTCGGATCAGCTCGTTTCCCACCGTCACTTTGACTTCCCTAAGCGGCAGGGAATGAAAGGTCTGGTTCATGTGAATCTGCAAAGCCGTCATGGCTGCGCACAAGGGATCAATGTCTCCCGCGCGAACCCGGATTTCATTGCTTGAAATGAGGTTGAGGCGACTCCGGATCGCGGCCAGGGCCAGTGAGCCGGCACCACAACAACAGTCATAGACGTTACTCACGCTGGCACTGGGGTGCCGCCAGGTGAGGTTGGTGGCAAGGGCTTGAACCAGGTCCAAAAGATCGCCTGGCGTGAAAGGCTGCCCCAGCCCTTCCCCGCCCTTCCTGGCCAGCAGCTCGGCATGGACCTGTCCAAGAATGTCCTCAAACGGCCTGCTTGCAGCGACTGCGTCGAAGTAAGCGATGATGGCCGCCCCCACCTCGGGCACTGCGACAGCTCTTTCTTGCAAGGGGATAAATGCAAGCACTTTGGGGTCGATGTGAGCCACCAACTTCGCGTGGTAAATCCCGAGTGACATCAGCGCGTGCTGAACAAACGTTTCGACGGCAACCCGCGGATTCCACGGCTTGCCACCGGTGGAAGGAATGGCGCGGATGGCCTTCACTAGGTTGGCGACCTCATTCATCGTTGGCCGCCCCCATGTCAGCATCCAACACCCAACTCACACGCGCGAAATCCAGCTCCAAGTAACACCCGCGGATCTGCCCCTCCCTGACCGCCCGCTTCAAGCGACGGGCACCCTCCTCGCCGTAGGCAATCCACGCAGGGCCAGCAGGGGGCGCGTCACCTACGTCTCCGTTGGCCCGGTGGAACTTCAGGCGGCCCTCCTGGAAAACCACCGCGCTGATGTTGGGATGGTTGAGCACGAAGCGCTGAAACCACTTGGTTTCCGTCCTCGCAAACACCAGGGCGATGCCACCGCCCGGGTGGTTGGCCATCTTCTCCATCCAGGCCTCTTGCCCCCGGCCGAACGGCGGGTTCATGAAAACGAAGGCATCCGCCGGCCATTCCGACGCCAGGCCGTCATCGCTGGGCTTGAGCATCCGAGCCGCGGTGGGCCACAGCATCCCGCTCTCGGGCGTTGCCGGATCCAGGTCGAAGGGCCCCAGGCCAGTGTAGCCTTCCTTCGGGCTGCCCCAAATGAGCTCCGGCGGGGTGAGCCAGGTGTCCGTGCTTTGTGCTGCGGGCAGGCGGTCGTAACCGACCATGGCGGACGCGAGCTTGGTGGCGCGAGGGGCCGAGGTGTTCTTGCGCTGCTTCGGCAGGGACAGCGCGCTGGGGTCGAAGGGGTGAGCAACAGCGTTCATGGGAAATCTCCAGGGTTGAGGGGTTTTTGGGCAAAGCTCCGCCAGCACGGCTGGTCTGCCGCGTTTCGCGAAAAGGGTTGAGCGGGTTGGGCCTAGGCCCGGGTTACCGCTGCGCTGCTGGCTTAGCCGTTGGCGGCGTCGGCCACGTCCAGGAAGCTGTCCAGCGTTGCCAGCTGCAGGGTAAGCACCTGGCCGGGGTGGAGGCCGCGCATGTCGCGGTTGGGCACGATGACCGACGTGCTGGTGTCAGCGGCGAGCTGGGCCAGGGCCTGAGGCAAGGCGTCGGCCAGGGCGTCGATGAGGACCTGCGGGGTCAGGGTGGAGAAGTGGGTCGAGAGCGAGGGGTTGAGCGAGAGGATGAGCGGTTGCATGAATGTCTCCGTGCTGGTGTGGCTCCATTTTCCAGTCACGATCCGAGCGCTACGATGCCCTAAGAGGGAGACCCCTCTTGGACCTGAACCCTCATTCATCCAGCCACGCTGGGGCGGCGGAGGAAGCCGCTGCCTCCCCGCTTTTATCTTTCCACGACCGAGCCGGCGGGCAGCCGGCGAGACAGGGGCATTGCGCCCCTGAAGGGCCGTCTAGAAGGGCGTTCCCTTTCTGCTCGGGGCAGGGGCGGGAAGCGAGACGTCCAGCAGCTCCGCCCTCGCTTCGTTGCGGGCCGTGAGTGCCATCTTGGCGTCCTTCAGTCGCTCTGCTTCGCGCGCTTTCAGCACCATGGCTGGCGCGGCCTGCGGGTCCTCTTCGGCATCGAATGCAGCCCGGGCTTCCGATGCGTCTTTGATGGCCTGGGATTCCTCCCACGCCATGTAGTCGGAAACGGCACCCAGCCAGTCCTTGTGGCCTTGGAGCAACGCGTCTTTCAGTGCGGGCTGTGCCCAAGGCATGCCGAACGCTTCGGCCAGTCCGCACTTCTCGACCTCGAGTTTGAAGTAGTTGTGTTGATCAACCTCAGCGATGCTCTTGCCTCGGAAGAACATCCGAAGGTGATCCTTCGCGCCCAAGGTTTGACCTGGTCTCACCGACGCCACCACCCGCTCGCCTCGCTCATCGACCCCAATCGTGAGCAGGAGGTCGCCATTGAGCTGCTCTCGAAACGTCGCCAAGCCTTCCGGCAACGTTCGCGTGGCCCCCAAGAGATGGCCTGGCTCCCTCGCGTCCCGCCATGGGCGCCCTGCCGGACGCGTTTTCTCGTCCTCGAGGGCGTCGAGAAGGTCCACCAACGATATGGCTGCGTGGGTGCGTGCCTGCCCCGGCTTGTCCACCACCACGCCCACCTTGCGAGCCCACGCGTTGAAGGCTTCGTAAGTCATGTTCAGCAGGCCCGCGGCCTCGGCTGCGGTCCATGTGTCCATCCACACCGCCTCCCGCTTGCCAGCCCCCAGTTCCTGGCGTTGCTTCTTCTCATCGGCCAGCTCTTTGTCCAGAGCGCGCAGCAACTTTCCCCAGGTTACCCCCCACCCGCCCGCGAACGTGTCATCCACGTGCCCGTAGCGGTCGGCATAGCGACGGATCAGCGCCGCTTCGGTCTTTGCTTTCGAATCAAACGACATACGGGGCAACCACTAGGATCGGTGGGGACTGTAGATGCTTAGAAGCGGAACGGCGTGCGAGTGATTGGGTCCGCCGCGGGCAGACGGTCGTCCAAGCCTTGAGCACGGGCTTGGTTGCGGACCTCCCTCCACGCCGCCTGGAACGCGGATTGTGCCGCCTCCATCGCGTCATCGAATGGCTCGCGCGCCGCAACGCTGGTCCAAGGCTCCAGCAGCGCCTCGGCCAGGGGGGCCTCCCAGATTTCGCCCTCTGCCAAGGCGAGATCCAAGGTGTCCTCGTCCACGGTGAGCACGTGCCCGGCAATCAGCCCTCCCACCACCGCCCATGGGTGGGGAATGGCCCAACCTTCATGGGACGTGATCAACGCAGCAAAGCGCCCGGCGTTCTTGCGCAGCTTTTCCAATGCCACCTTGGCCTCGTGGATCTGCCGCTCCAGCTCCAGCTCTCGCTGCTGTTGGCTCAAGCGCTCGAGCTCAGTGCTCAGCCGACGCTCTTTCGCTGACCTGCCCTGACGCCCATCCTTCCAAGCCACCAGTTCGTCGTAGTCGTATTTCACACGCTGGTTGGGGCCATTGACGGCGCTGCCGGTGGCCTTCTGAAAGCGGGGCCCGGTGGGCGGGGTGCGTCGGCGCCAATCGCCCAGCGTGTCGGCGTGGATGCCCAAGAACCACGCGGCGGCCTTGGCGGACACCAACCCGCCTCCAGTGCTCTTCGCCCGGGCCAGCTCTGCGCTCCAGGCGGCCTCGGCCTTGGAGCGATACGCTTCTTCCGTGCGGACGGGTTCAATCCTGTTCATCGAGTGCGACTTTCCGGTTACGTGCCGCGAAGATCGTAGCGGGCGGATCGTTGACCTCATCCAGCCGTGGTTTGTCTGTGCCTTTCCAGCGGTTCCAGACCCGGGGACTGCTCGCCATCATGTGCTCTTCCACCACGGCAAACGCTTGACGCAGGACCGACCACTCCTGCTCGGTGTAGATCGCGTCAGTGGCCGCGGAATCCTTGTCCTTGATCCGGTGGTGAAGCATCTGCGACACGACCCGGGCCTTGGTGCCGTGAATCCGTTCGGCATAGCGCCCCAAGGTGCGACGCAAGTCGTGGGGGGTCAGGCCGATGTCCACCTCCTCGCGCAAATCGATCAGCCCAGCGTCGCGACGCACGTTGGCGATGATGGATTTGCTGTCGGAGTAATGACCCGTTTTGCTGCGCCGGGACCTTGCCGGAAAGACGAACCGGGTTCGATCCAACGCGTGCTCAGCATCGGCCACTGCCGCCTCCAAGGCATCGATCAGCCCCCGTTGCCCACCCCGTTTGCTCGCGGCGCTCAGCGCGGCCGCGCGCTCGTTGAAGCGGCGCTGCAGGACGCGCTCGGCGAAGTAGGTGACGGGCAAGAACCGCTGCTCCTTGTTCTTGGTCTCGAAAAGGTAGACCTGGCTGCCCGCCCGCTTGGTAGTCGGGTTGATGTCCTCTGGCCCCGCCAGCCAGACCCAGGACACCATTTCCTGCGACAACTCTCCGGGCGTGCAGCGGTCATACCAGCGCAACGGAGCAGCCTCGCTGCGCCGTGTTCCCCAAAGCAAGGTCAGCAGCAGGTAGTCCGCCCCGGCCGCATTGCGCCCGCCTTGTTCGTCCCGCCGTGCTGCAATGGCTTTGAGGACCTTGGGCAGCGTTTTGTCGTCCAGGGGATTGCGAACCTCGGCCCGGCTGTAATGGTTTCGCAGCTCGTGCGCTTCACGGAGCATTTCCCGGGTATGGATGACCACCAGCGGGTTGTAGAACTGGCGCTGGCGACGGCCAAACCGATGATCGCGGGCTCTTTCCTCGTCGATGAGGAAATCCACCGCTCGCCTGGCGTCCGAAAACGTGTGTTCCGTTGAACTCAACCCTGCAGCTCGCACCCGCTGGATGTATTTGCCGGTGATGCCCAACGCTTCCAGCTGGGAAACGGTGAGCTTGGCCCAATCCGCCACCTCCGCCAGCTTTTTGCTCATGTCCCGGGGGATGCGATTGGACAGTTGCATGGAACTGATCCGGCAAGCATCAAAGGCCTGCTGGATGACCTCCAAATGGAGCTCGTTCAAGGTTTTGTCCGCCAACCCAACCGTGGGGCGCGAAAGGCGGGCCAAACTGTCCCGCACCGCGTCCACGCTGGCCGGCTTGATCTTCTTGTTCTTTGCGCGGGCGTCCAGGTGGGCGATGTAACGCTCCAATGCCTCGCGCAAGGTCAGATCCCCGAACTCCTTTTCCGACTCCCTCTCCAGCGTTTCCAGCAACTGCTGGCGTTTGACGTGGACGGGGTTTTTCCCGGTTTCCTTCAGCAGCGCCAGGTGCTCCCTGCACGCCTCCCTGGCCTCCTCCAGCCCCATGTCGCTCACGTTGCCTAAGGTGAAGCGGATCGGCGTGCCCGTGGGTCCTCGCTTCTGGCCCACGTAGGTGGTCATCGTGGAGCCGACCCGGAAGCCAAACCCCGTGGGAGCCCCCGGCCCACCATCCAGCACCACGTAAGCCTTGCCTTCCGGGCGCGGGACCAAGCGAACCTTTCCTTGCGCATCCAAGGCCGGGCCTTTATGGACCGACAGCGCCAGCACCTGGGCGTAGGTCAAACTAAACTTGAGTGAACCCGCCCTATTGCTCGACGCTGGACTGTTCAACGCATGCCCCTCCGGATGCCAGTGTTGCTACAGTAGCGCACGCCCGCGGCCATTGCTACACGGCGTTGCTACACCCCATCCCACCCCATCCCGCGCCCGTCGCTACATCGTCACTACAGAAAATACCGTCACTCGCCCTCATTCGCCTCGAATCACCGTCACTCCATTCAAAGCCCTTCAACTCAAGTGATTGATATTAAAGAAAACAACAGCGCCAGCAAGGGCTCAAAGGAACACACGCCTGCGATGAAGCAGTTCTTCGCAGCCAAGTCCGA
>CALNBE010000298.1 GCA_937874455.1 uncultured Opitutia bacterium
CGCCAACGTCTCTTCCTCCGCACCGGTCGCGGGCGCAGTTTCCTTTGCCCGCTCCGTCAAATCCACCCGCAGGCCGTCCACTTCCAAATGCTCCAGCTCAATCCGCCGACTCCACAGTCCGCTCCAGGAAATTTCCGTCGCGCCGCGCTCAATTCGCACCCGTCCTTGCGCCAGCGGCAAATCCAGATTCTCCAACCGGATCGCGCCGCCGAGGCCAATCTCCACCCGCGCCAACTCCGCCTGCACGCCATTCTCCGCCAGCGCCGCCAGCACGTATTCCCTCTGCACGGCGGGACGGGAAAAATAAGCCCAGGCGGCCAGCAAAACGATCGCCCCGGCACCGAGACAACAACCGGAGACCCATAACAGTTTTTTAACGCGGGGTGACATCGGGAAAAAGCCCGGCCAGCCTTCACTTTCCTTCGCACCGCGCAAGCCTTTCCTCGCCGGCGTCGCGCTAAAACAACGACAACTGCCCGTCTTCCGGCGGCAGCTCCGGGGCCGCGCCACGCAGGGGTTTTTCCGCTTTTTTCGCCGCGGGAGAATTTTCCTCCGCGAGGCCTTCCTTCGGCTCCGGCAGAGATTCCACTCCTTTTTCCTCCGCAATTTTCTCCGATTTCCGCCGCGCCTTTTTTCCTCCGCCCATGAAGGACGCGCTGCCGCTTTCCATGTCCGCCAAAATCGCGTTCGCCCGGTTCACCACCGCGCGGGGCAAGCCCGCCAGCCGCGCCACATGGATGCCGTAGGAGCGGTCCGCCGCGCCGGGCACCACCTGCCGCACAAAGATAATTTCATCATTCCACTCCTTCACCGCCACGCAGTAATTGCGCAGCCGGGGCAGCGTTTCCTCCAAGCGGGTCAGCTCGTGATAGTGCGTGGCGAAGAGCGTGCGCGGGCCGCGCTCCGTCTCCCCGTGCAAATACTCCGCCACCGACCAGGCGATGCTGATGCCGTCGTAAGTGCTGGTGCCGCGACCGATTTCATCAAGGATCACCAAACTCGCCGCTGTGGCGTTGTTCAAAATGTTCGCGGTCTCGTTCATCTCGACCATGAAGGTGGAGTTTCCCCGCGCCAGCTCGTCGCTCGCGCCGACGCGACAAAACAGCCGGTCCACCACGCCGATACGCGCGCTTTTCGCGGGCACCCAGCAGCCGATCTGCGCCAGCAAGGCAATCAGCGCCACCTGCCGGATGTAGGTCGATTTCCCCGCCATGTTCGGGCCGGTGAGCAGTGCGATTTGCTCCCCGCTGGCCGAGAGCCGGGTATCGTTCGGCACAAAGGCCCGGGTGTGCCCCTGCGCCCTGAGCATCTGCTCCACCACCGGATGCCGCCCCTGCTCGATTTCCAAAACATCGCTGGTATCCACAATCGGACGACAATAATCCCACTCCCGCGCCAGCGCCGCCCAGCCGCAGTAAATGTCCGCCTCCGCTAGCACCGCGGCGGTCTGCTGCAACGCGAGCGACTGCGCTTGGATGCTTTCGATCAGCGACTGAAAAAGCTCCGTTTCGCGGTTCAACGCAAACTCGTCCGCCCGCAAAATTTCCTTTTCCTTCTGCTTCAATTCCTCCGTCACATACCGCTCGGCGTTCGTCATCGTCTGCCGCCGGATGTAGTGCTCGGGCACCAGATGCAAATTCGACTTGGTGACTTCGATGAAATACCCGAACGCGCCGTTGTAGCGGATTTTCAAATTCTTCACGCCGGTCGCCTCCTGTTCCCGCCGCTCCAGCTCCGCCACCCAGGTTTTGCTCTCGCTCACCAGTCCGCGCAACCGGTCCAGCTCCGCGTCATATCCGGCGCGAATCACGCCGCCTTCGGAGAGATCGCCGGGCAGCTCGTCGCTCAACGCGCCGTCCAGCAATTCGCGCAGCGCGGAGAAAATTTCGATGCGCGCCGCCAATGCGCCGATCGCCGTGCCGTCCAGCGAGGCCAGTTCCTCCTTAATGCCGGGAAGCTGCCGCAGGGTGTCGCGAATGCCGCCGAGTTCGCGGGGATTGCGGATGCGATTTTGCAGCCGCGACAAAATCCGGGCCACGTCCCGCACATAACGGAGTTTCTCCTGCACCCTGCCGGTCACGCCACCCTGGCGCACCAGGTCGCCGACACATTCCTGCCGCGCGGTCGCCAACGCCGCGTCAAACGGCGGGGTGGCCAGCCATTGCTCCAGCAGCCGCGCCCCGGCGGCGGTCACGGTGCCGTCAATCGCCGCCAGCAGCGAGCCGTCGCGTTTGCCGTCGCTGCCGCGAAACAGCTCCAAATTCCTTTGCGATGCTTGATCGATTACCAACGCGTCCAGCGCGCGATACTCGGCGATTTGAAAAAGATTTTGCGGCTTTTGGCACAGACTTTCCGTCGCGTAGTGCAGCACCGCGCCCGCCGCACCGAGCGCGGGATGGCCCGCCGCAATGCCGAAGCCCTGCAAATTCAGCACGCCGAGATCCTCCGCCACGCCGCGCTCGCCTGCCACGGGTTCAAAATGCCACGGGGGCATCTTCGTCACCAAATGCCCGGAAAGGAAATCCCGCACGTTCGCCTCCTGGCTCCACGCAGCGTTTTCCTCCTCCGGTACCAGCACTTCGCGCGGATCGAGCGCATGCAGCACCGGCAGCAGCCGCGCCACCGGGCCGCTGGCGATGCGAAACTCCGCGGTGGACAAATCCAGCCAGGCGGCATGCAACTGGCCGCGCTTGTCCCCGTGCAGGGCGAGGAGGAAATTGTTCCGCCGCGCCTCCAGGTGCGAATCCTCCAGCGCGGTGCCCGGCGACAAAATCCGTGTCAGCGAGCGGCGCACGAGTTTCCCCGGCACGGGCGTTTCCATCTGTTCGCAAATCGCCACCTTCAAACCCGCCGCCAAAATTTTCGGGATGTAGCTGCCCGCGGCATGATACGGGATGCCCGCCATCGCGTAGTCGTGCCGCCGGGTCAAAGTGATCCCCAGCACCCGCGCCCCGCGCTCCGCGTCCTCGCCAAACATTTCGTAAAAGTCGCCCAGCCGGAACAACAGCAGGGCCTCCGGCGGGAGCTTCTGACGATACTCCCAGTATTGTTGCATCATCGGAGTGACTTTCGGGGCGGACGACATGGGGCAGAGACACAAAAGCCCCCGCAGGCGGGTTCAATCCGAAAAGCCGTCTCCGCCGTCGCCAATGCCGCCCTTTCCCGCAAAATCCCGCTTCCGGTTGCCCAACCGGTCTTTTTTCCTTTGCTCCCCAGCCATGCTTCCTTCGCGCCCGCTCCTCCTTTCTCTCTGCCTCGCCCCGGTCCTTTTCCTCCTCGGCTGCGACGAAAAACCCAAGGTCGTCACCTATTCCGTCCCGAAGGAAAAATCCACGTCCGCCCCAACCGCCCCGGCGATTTCCTCCGCGCCGATGGCGGACGCCAATTCCTCCGCAGCCATGTCCGCCGCCGGTCTGCCCCAAGTTTCCTCCGCAGCCGCCGCCCAATTTTCCCCCGGCCCGGTGCCCGCCCACTGGCGGGCCGACACCGACAAGCCGATGCGCCAAGGCTCCTGGTCCATCCCCGGCCCCGACGGCTCCACCGCCGACTGGAGCATCACCGTTTTCCCCGGCGATGTCGGCGGCGACCTCGCCAACGTCAACCGCTGGCGCGGCCAAATCCAGCTCGGCCCCATTTCCGCCGCCGAACTGCCCGCCGCGCTCCAGCCCATTTCCGTTGGCGGAATTCCCGGCAAGGCCGTCCTGCTCCCCGGCCCGACTCAAACCGTTTACGGCATCATCCTGCCGCGCGGCCCCGAAACCTGGTTCTTCAAATTTACCGGAACCGCCGCGACATTTTCTTCGGAAAAATCCTCCCTTCAAAGTTTTGCAGAAGGAACAACCTTCTCCAACTGACCATCCTTTTTCCTCCACCCGACACACTCCTTCGACAACATTCCCGTTTTTTTGCTTTCCTCCGCCGATTCCCCCGATTCTTTAGCCGTCTCATGGCACTCAATGCAGTTCTGGCTCTCGAAGATGGCAGCGTTTTTCGCGGTCGCGCCTTTGGCGCCACCAAAACCGTGACCGGTGAGGCCGTCTTCAACACCAGCATGACGGGCTACCAGGAAATCCTCACCGACCCGTCCTACTTCGGCCAGATCGTCACCATGACCTTCCCCGAGATCGGCAACTACGGGGTCAACGAGGAGGACAACGAATCCGCCCACCCGCATTGCTCAGGACTTGTGGTCCGCGAACTCAGCCCGCTCGTCAGCAACTGGCGCGCCACCCTTTCCCTCGACGCCTACCTGAAAAAATACAACCTGCCCGGCATCGAGGGCGTCGACACCCGCTCCATCACCAAAAAACTCCGCGTCCACGGGGTGATGAAGGCCTGCCTCTCCACCGAAAACATTTCCGACGCGGAAGCCGTCAAACGCGCCCGCGAATGGGCCGGGGTTGTCGGCGCCGACTTCGTCTGCCAAGTCACCAGCCCCAAGGTTTACCGCTTCCAAGGCAACGCCACGCCCTTCACCGTGCCCGGCACCGCCTTGGCCAAAAACACCCTGCCGCCGCCCCGCCCGGTTTACAAAATCGCCGCCTACGACTTCGGCGCCAAGGCCTCCATTTTCAAAAAACTCAGCGCCTGCAGCTTCGATGTCCACGTTTTTCCCGCCAGCACTCCCGCGGCGGAAATCAAGCAATTCAACCCGGACGGCATTTTCCTTTCCAACGGGCCCGGCGATCCCGCCGCGCTCGGCTACGCCCATCAGGCCATCGCTGAACTGATCGCCGCCGACTACCCGATCTTCGGCATCTGCCTCGGCCACCAGGTCATCACCCACGCCATCGGCGCCGAAACCTACAAACTCAAGTTCGGCCACCGCGGAGGAAACCAGCCCGTCAAAAACATCGAGACCGGCGTGGTCAACATCACCGCCCAAAACCACGGCTTCGCCGCCAGCGCGGACACCATTGAAAAGGCCGGCGGCATCGTCACCGAACTCAACCTCAACGACAACACCGTCGCCGGCATGCGCCTCAAGGACAAGGACGTCTTCTCCGTCCAGTACCACCCCGAGGCCGGGCCAGGGCCCAACGACGCCGACTCGCTCTTTGAGGCGTTCTACAAGCTCGTGGACGCCCGCAAGCAGGGCAAAAAATAAGCGGCATAGTTTCCAGCATTTTGCAGCGGTAAATTTCCTCCGCGCAAAACGCCCAGCCGCCCAGGAAAGGAAAATTTTCCTCCGCGCTCCAGCCCCGCTTTTGCCCCACCCGCGCCGCATTCGCGCCTTGCCTGTCCGCACCGGTTCGCCCAACGTGCCGGGCTCAGCCATGATGTTTGCTCCGCGATTTCCTTTGCGTCTTTTGTCGCTTCTCCCCTGCCTCTGGGCCGCGTCCATTTTCGCCGAACCGCTCCCCGTGGGTTGCCAGGGGCGCATCGTTCCCGAATCCCAAATCATCCGGCTCGCCGCGCCCGCCGATCAGGGGACACCCATCATCGCCGCCCTCCACATCGCCGAGGGTGACACCCTGGAGTCCGCCGCCTTAGTCGCCACGCTGGCCGCCGAAAAACCGGCCCAATTGCTGCTCCTCCAAGCGGAGCAAAAACACCAAGCCGCCCAAGCATCCCTCGCCGTTGCCGAGGCCGTCGCCCGGCAGCGAGCCGCCGAGCTGCAACTGCAAAAACTCGACGCGCAAGACGCACTTTCCTCCGCCCAATCCGCCCTCGCAGTCGCCCGCACCCAGGCTTCCCGCCAGCGGCTCGATGCCGCCGGTCTGCAGGAAATCGAGGCCCGGCTCGCCCAGGCCACCCAGTCCCTCGCCGATCTGCGCGCCGCCCGGCCCTCCCTCCAGGCCCAACTCGACGCCACGGTCAAGGCCGCCCAAACACAGGTTGACGAAACCAGCGGCTCCCGCCAGCGCATCGCCGTCGCCAGCCGCACCGAGGCCGAAACCACCCGCACCTTGGCGCTGCGCGAACACGACGCCAAAATCAATCAACTGTCCGGCGAGGTCGCCGCCCTCCAAGCCCGTCTGGCCCAAGGGAAAACTTTTCACCAACAACCCGAACGGCAGGGGGAGGAAATCACCGCGCTGGAAAACCAGGTCGCCGCCGCCCAACAACGGCTGGCCGCGCTCGACGAAATTTCCCGGCTCGACGCCACCGTCGCCGCAACGGAAATTTCCTCTGCCAACGCCGCCGTCGCCGAAGCCTCCACCGGCATACAAATCGCCCAGGCCCGGCTCAATCTCACCCGCGTCCGCTCCCCCCTTTCGCAAGCCCGCGTGCTCCGCATCCTCGCCCGTCCGGGGGAAACTGTCGGTCCCGACGGCGTTGCCGAGATCGCCGACCTCTCCCGCCTCACTGTCGAAGCCGAGGTGAGCGTCGCCGACTTCTCCCGCGTCCAAACCGGCCAGTCCGCCACCATTCAGGTGCCGGGCCGCCAAGAAAATTTCTCCGGCAAGGTCACCCGCCTCGGAATGCGCGTCGCCCCCAGCGCGCTGCTCGACGACAATCCCGCCGCCTTCAAAGACCTCCGCGTCATCCCCGTCACCATCCTGCTCGATGACGCCGCCACGCTCCAGCACTACACCGGCGCCCAGGTGACTGTTCGCATTCTTCCATGAGCACCCCGCGCCGCCCACTCTGGGAGCGCTTCGTTCCCCTCGGCATCCCGCTCGCCTGGCGGCAACTCACCGCCGAGCGCAAGCGCTTCCTCGCCGCCGTCGCCGGAATCACCTTTGCGGTGACGATGATGCTCTTCCAGATGGGCCTTCACGCCGCGCTCTACAAACAGGTGCTCACGCCATTCCTCAAACTGCGCGCCGACATCTACGTGCTGTCCTCGCAATACGAATACATCGGCATCCCCCGCCAGTTCTCAGCCACCACCCTCTCCCGCACCCTGGCCCTGCCCGAGATCGACGCCAAGCTAGCTCAGGCCGAAGCCGCCCGCACCGCGGCGCGGGCCAAGCAGAGCCTGGTCGACGAAGGTGCCCGCCCGCAGGAGATCGCCGCCGCCCGCGCCAACTGGGAGCGCGCCGAAGCCGGTGCGGTTTTCGCCCAGCAGACCTATAAACGCATCGATGCCCTCTACCAGGAAGGCCTGGTCGCGCAGCAGCGCTTCGACGAAGCCAAGGCCAACTGGCTCGCCGCCACCGAGCTGGCGCGTGCGGCGCAAG
>CALNBE010000299.1 GCA_937874455.1 uncultured Opitutia bacterium
TGACTGACCAGCAGGAAATAGTGTTTCGGCTAATCTTGAAGACCAGATTCGGCCAAATCACATTTTTGCCGGAGAGTTTGTTCAAGAATTGCCGTTCTCGCTCGCGAGGGATTCGGCGCATGCCCGGAAGAGTGAAATGAAAAGATATTCGCGGATAAGCGTCCTCAAGATCGTATTGCCGTCACCCATAATCTCAGGCAAATTTTCTGTTGACCAGGGATGTTCGACCAGCCTACTACACCAGTTTTCATCCAACGGTAGTAGTCGTTGACGGACGGGCGCATAAACCGCTCCCGAAAAGTGGGGTGGTTGTAGAAAAGGTAAAATTCAGTGATTTCCCCTTGACTATGGCGTGTCGCGCTTTCGATGAGAATCTGTCCAACGAGCGGGCTAATGGCCTTGACGGTGTGGGGCATGGTGAAAAGTCCTGTCATTGGCACTCCCGCGCCCGCCAAACGTGCATAAACGCGCTCACCGACAGCCTCGATCTCAGGTTTTACCGGCAGAATTACCAGCGTTTTGACTGCATAATCAGCGACCACATCATTAAACGGTCCGACCAATCCCTGGTCGGGTGGGGACGGAGCAGTATCTGTCCTGTGCCTCTGTTGCACGTGCTGCCGCCCGAGGGTGTGCTTGATCAATCTGGCTGCCTTCGAGTCGGGCTTCCAGCACGCAACGCATGGCGTCGTGGCCGACCTTTTTGTTACTGTTCTCGTCGCTCAAATGAACCTCCACTCGCGTGATGTGATTGCTGAATCGGCTCAGGACGCTCGCCACGATGCCTCTGACCTTGGCGACCAGCGCGCCTCATGGGTTTCGATGTTGTGACCGGTGTTTATTTGGACCTGCATGGTGTTCTCCTATTATGAAAAAGTCAAATGACTGATTCTTTCTTTGGTTGTATTTTTCTTGTTATTTGCTAAACTCCGCCACAAAAGACAAAGGACTTCCATCTGTAAATATTTTTACAGTCTTTCGGTTAAAGATTGTCTTCTGTCTGTTGCTCGGGCAAAAATCGGACACTATTTGTGAATGTGTTTCGGCTCAATACCGGTAGATGGCGGCTAGTCCCGTTCGCCCCGGCATCTGCTCGGCAGGCACGACCATGACCCGGGCACCCATCTTCCCGACCAGCTCACAAAGATCGTCGAGTAGGTCATCGACTTGCGGGTGGCTTAGATCAGCAGTTTTAACCCGACCGGTCGACCCGTCGAGCCAGCCGGCAATCTGACGATCGGCCTCAATTAGCAGCGTGGCGATTCGCCCGGTGGCGGCCGCCTGAGCCACCTCCGCCAGATCGTCACTGCCAAGCCCATTGGACTTCGCCAACGCAAACTCGTCGGCCAGTACAGCCAGCCGCGTCTGATACTGCGGCTCGACGATTTGCCATGCACGTTCCCGAAGCTCGTCGATGGGCAGGATATCGGGATTTATAGAGAGTCCCTCCGCCATCAGAAACGGGTTATGGCTGACCTGGTGGAAAAGATGATGATGCTCCGGCAAGGCCGCCAAGATCAATGGCAAACTCGACGGCCGGGAATGGCGCTCAAGCACCGCGCGGTCGATAGCACGGAAAAACCGCTCAGTGTCGATGTCTTTCTCGTCCTTTTTCCCTCCCTGGCTATGATGCATCGGTGTGCTTTCCCCACCGACGCCGCCGTAGGAGGCGACGGTCTGGTGAGGTTCGGTCAGCTCCGCACCCAGTGCCTCGGTAATCGTCCGCGGGACGTCCGGCGCTGGATCAATCTCGTCAAGCACGTCGCGATTTCCCTCAAAAAGCTGGATTTTCTGGAGGCTCAATCCAAGGACCTGATAGCGGTCGACTGATTGAAGAAAGCGTCGCAATGGCTTGGTATGAAAGCCATTGGCTACGATGGCCAACTCGGCAACCGGCCGCTGAAGCCGGAAAAATCGGAATAGGCTCGGTCCGCCCAGCACGGCCAATCCATCTAGCGTATGGTTCCAGAAGTCATGATCATGGGCAAGAGCTTCAAATGGTTCCACAAAGAGCCGGGTGTCTACGGTCGGATACTTTTGCTGGAGCGACGTCTCCAGCTCCTTTACAAGATTGCAAAACCGGATCAGGTCCTGTTGATTCTCGGGACCATGCCGATGGGTCGGCTGGTAAAGTGAGAGACATGGCGGTTGTTGGACTGATGCCAACTCCGCCAATGATTCGATGGTGAGCAAAGTCTTTTTCTGGGTCATTTCTATTTCTCCTGTTTTGTGATTCAATCACGTTAAGAACGAACTAATCGCCAAACACAAGCCGAAGCATCGAACTGTATATCCACGACAATACCACGCACCGAAAGGACTGCCCCAAGATTTGATAAATTTATCTTGTTTTCCATGTTAGTTCCCTCCACCTCCGTATAGTAGGCCGTAACGAGTCTGGGTATATTGAGCAGCATCAATGGCTCGGCCGGCTTTCCGGCAAAAGGACTTACGGTTTATGACTCCTCCTTCAGGTCGCCGTGATGACATCTTTGCGCCACGGTTTCCATCAGCTTGTCGAACGGTTTGTTGAATTTCTCGACGCCTTCGTCAATAAGCTGCTGCGTCACTTCATCGATGTTGATGCCCAGTTCCGGCAGCCGTTCCAACACCTGGAGTGCCTCCTTGACATCTTGTTCGAGCCGGGCTTTCGGATTTCCGTGGTCACGGTAGGCGTCCATGGTTTTCAGAGGGACCGTGCTTACCGTGTCCGTTCCAATAATAGCCTCGATATATTTCACGTCGCAGTAGTCCGGGTTCTTGACGCTGGTGCTGGCCCAGAGCAGCCGCTGGGGACGAGCACCCCGCGCAGCCAACTTCTCAAACCGGACACCGCTGAAAATCTCTTTGTAGATTTGATAGGCCATCTTCGCACTGGCGATAGCTACTTGCCCGTGCGTTTTTTTCGCGAGGTCTGCATCCTTGCCGTCTTGGGCCATGAGTTTTTCCACGAGTGGATCCACCATCGCATCAATCCGGCTCAAGAAGAAGCTGGCAACCGAGGCGACATGCTTCACATCCTTGTTTTGGGCAACACGCGTTTCGAAGCCACTAAGATATGCTTCCGCCACTTGCCGGTAACGAGGCAACCCAAAGAGCAAGGTGACGTTGATGTTGATTCCTTCGCCGATGAGTTGCCGGATGGCGGGTAGCCCCTCGGCTGTCGCAGGGACCTTGATTAAGACATTGGGCCGGTTCAACGCGGACCACAACCGCCGGGCTTCCTCTATGGTGCCTTTGGTGTCATGTGCCAGATGGGGGTTGACCTCCAAGCTGACATACCCGTCTTTGCCGTCGGTCCTGTCGTAGAGAGGCCGGAATTCATCGGCGGCGCTCCGCACGTCGTTCTGACTGAGAGCCTCATAGATTTCCTTGGGGGCCGTTCCATTCAGCGCCATGGCGTGAATGTCCTTGTCGTAATCATGGCTATCCACGATCGCCTTCTCGAAGATGGACGGGTTCGAGGTAATCCCCCGCAGTCCATCCTCCTCGATCAGACGCCGGATATCGCCGCCGGTGATCATATTTCGCCGGATATCATCCAGCCAGATGGACTGGCCAAGTGTTCCTAATTGCTTCAGTGGATTGCGTTTCATTATTTTGTCTCTTCTTTTACAATTCAGCCTTCTCTATGTCTTCAACTTTTTGACGTGCCTTGATCCTGGTTCCTCATAGTGGTCATGACTCTGCTTCGCAAGCCACGGCTTCAAATCGGTAGTATCCTGGTCTTGGCTTCGGGTAAATCAATGCCGACAGCCTCGACTTTCATGCGCTCTCTATATCTGGAATCGTCGGCAAAGAGATTTCGAAAACACAACTTGCGGACTTCCAAATAATTGTTTTCAAGCGCCCGCTATGCCGCGAACGTAATTGGTAATACTATATTTTCTTGTCACATTCATACACCTTCCATAGCGGCTTCATATTCACCGCGACACGCCGCCGCGTTGCATCTGGCCCTATGACACAGGGCTTGCTGCGCCGCCGTCACATTCATTGCCTCGCCTTTCCAAATCGCCAAAGCCGGTTGCTGGATGGCGCGGGCAAACGAAAACGCCAACGCCCACGGCGATCGCGACTTGAATCGGACATTCATCGCATTCAAACGGGCTGAGGCCAATTCACCGGATTGCCCGCCCGATAAAAACGTAATCCCGGGAACCGCGGCGGGAACCGCGCGCAAAAGACACTTCACCGTGGCGTCGGCGACCTCCTCCACGGTTTCCTGCTTGGGGCAGGTCAATCCGGGAAGCACCATGTTGGGTTTCAGAATCATACCTTCCGGCATCACTCGCTGGTTGTAAAGCTGGTTGAAAACGGTTCGCAGGACTCTCTCCGTCACCTCGAAACACTGCTCCATGGTATGTCCCCCGTCCATAAGGACCTCCGGCTCAACGATGGGGACGAGGCCTACTTTCTGGCACAAGGCGGCATAGCGGGCCAATGCATTGGCGTTGGCCTCGATGCAACCCCGGCTGGGAATACCGGTTCCTATCGTAATTACCGCGCGCCACTTTGCGAAACGCGCACCAATGTGAGCGTATTTTTTCAGGCGTTCGCGCAGTCCGTCCAAGCCCTCGGTGATCTTTTCTCCGGGGTGACCGGCCATATCCTTCACCCCGAGGTCAACTTTGATGCCGGGGATGATCCCGGCATTGATCAGGACTTTGATGAAAGGTGTGCCGTCATCCTGGCATTGCCAAATCGTCTCGTCGCAAAGAATCGCCCCGTTGATGGACTCCGCAAGCCCGGGCGTGGTTACGATCAGCTCCCGATAAGCACGCCGGGCCTCCTCGGTCTGCGGGATTCCCAGCGCGGCGAAGCGTTTGTTGCAGGTTGGATTGCTTTCATCCATGGCAAGCAGGCCTTTGTCGTTCGCGACCATGGCTTTGGCTGTTTCCATAAGCATTTGTGTGTTCATTTTTTGTCCTCCCACTTCCAGTTGCGGATTTCCGGCAAATCGAGGCCGTTCTCGTTAATGTACTGCCGGTGCTCTATCAGCTTGTCTTCCAACAGTTTTTTCAGTTTTGCGCCTTTGTCGCCAAGCTGGGGCAGTCGCTTTATCGCGTCGAGCACCAAATGGAACCGGTCAAGGCCGTTCAAGACCGTCATGTCAAAATAGGTGGTGATGGTGCCCTCTTCCTTATAGCCGTGGACATGCATATTATTATGGTTGTTTCGGCGGTATGCGAGCCGGTGAACAAGGGACGGATAGCCGTGGAACGCGAATATCACCGGCTTGTCCTTGGTGAAATATCCGTCGAATTCCGGCTCGGTCAACCCGTGCGGATGCTGGGTATTCGATTCGAGTTTCATCAGGTCCACGACGTTGACCACGCGAACCTTCAGGTCCGGCAGGTGCTTGCGGAGGATGGAGACGGCGGCCATGGTTTCCAGTGTCGGCACGTCGCCGCAGCAGGCCATCACGATGTCCGGGGTGCCGCCGTTGTCACTGCCGGCCCACCGCCATATGCCGATGCCTTTCGTGCAATGTTCCACCGCGGCATCCATGTCCAGCCATTGCGGGGCGAGGTATTTGCCTGCGATCACGACGTTGACGTAATGTTTGCTCCTCAGGCAATGATCCCATACCGACAACAGGCAGTTGGCGTCCGGCGGGAGGTAAACCCGCACGATGGATGCCTTTTTGTTGACCACATGGTCGATAAAACCCGGATCCTGATGGGTAAAGCCGTTATGCGCCTGCTGCCAGATGTGGGAGGCCAGCAGCAGATTGAGCGATGCGAGCTCAGCTCGCCATGGCAGTTCCGCCGAGACTTTGAGCCACTTGGCGTGCTGATTGAACATCGAATCAATGATGTGGATGAAGGCTTCGTAGCAGTTGAACAAGCCATGCCGTCCGGTAAGCAGATATCCTTCAAGCCAACCTTCACACTGATGCTCGCTCAGCATCTCCATCACCCGTCCGTCGGCGGCAAGGAATTCATCATTCTCTCTCGTCCGGGCTTCCCACTGCCGGTTGGTGGCCTCAAACACACAGTTCAACCGGTTGGATAGCGTTTCGTCGGGACCGAAGATCCGGAAATTCCGTTGCTCCCGGTTGAGGTTGACGATGTCGCGCAGGAACACTCCAAGCGTATGCGCATCGGAAGCCTCAACGGCCCCCGGCGACGGCACATTCACCGCGTATTTTCTAAAATCCGGCATGATAAGATCGTGCAGAAGCAGACCGCCATTGGCATGAGGATTGGCGCCCATTCTTCGCGTGCCCTTGGGCGTCAGCTCGGCCAGTTCAGGCATCAGCCGCCCTTCTTCATCAAAGAGTTCTTCCGGCCTATAACTTTTCATCCAATTTTCAAGGAGCTTCAGATGCCCGGGATTGGATGCATCCACCTGTAAAGGTATTTGGTGGGCTCTGAATGTCCCCTCGATTTGCAGACCGTCAACGACCTTTGGCCCGGTCCAGCCCTTGGGGGAGTTGAGGACGATCATCGGCCAACGTCTGCGGGTCATGTCTTTCTTGTCTCTCGCATCGTTTTGTATCTCCCGGATGCTCTCTACGGCCTCGTCCAGAACATCGGCCATAAGCTTGTGCATTTTTTCCGGGTCGTCCCCTTCCACGAAGTAAGGCGTCCAGCCGCAACCACGCAGGAATTGTTCCAGTTCTTCGCGTTCTATGCGGGCAAGGATTGTCGGGTTTGCGATCTTGTAGCCGTTGAGG
>CALNBE010000300.1 GCA_937874455.1 uncultured Opitutia bacterium
TACAGGAGACCGGCGACTTTTTTGAGGAGGTCCACCACGCGGTTGGAGTAGCCCCACTCGTTGTCGTACCAAGAGATCAGCTTGAAGAAGTTGCTGTTCAATTCCACTCCCGAGCCAGCGTCGTAGATCGAGCTGCGGGTGTCGTGGATGAAGTCAGCCGAGACCACTTCGTCCGCGGTGTAGCCGAGGATGCCCTTGAGGGAGCCTTCGGAGGCGGCTTTGATGGCGGCGTTGATTTCCTTCATGCTGGTCGCCTTTTCGGTGCGGACGGTCAGGTCAACCACCGAGACGGTCGGGGTCGGCACTCGGAAGGAAATGCCGGTGAGCTTGCCTTTGACAACCGGGAGCACTTCACCAACGGCCTTGGCGGCGCCAGTGGTCGAAGGGATGATGTTGGCGGCGGCAGCGCGGCCACCCTTCCAGTCCTTCTTCGAGGGACCGTCCACCGTCTTTTGCGTCGCGGTGTAGGAGTGCACGGTGGTCATCAGGCCTTCGACGATGCCGAAGTTGTCGAGGATCACCTTGGTCAGCGGAGCCAGGCAGTTGGTGGTGCAGGAGGCGTTCGAGATGATGTTGTGCTCCTTGGTCAGCTCCTTGTCATTCACGCCGATCACCACGGTCTTGACCTTGGCGCCCTTGCCCGGAGCAGAGATAATCACCTTCTTCGCGCCGGCGGCGATGTGGCCTTCCGCCTTCACGTCTTCAGTGAAGAGTCCGGTGGACTCGATCACCACGTCCACACCCAGAGCCTTCCAAGGAAGAGCGGCCGGTCCTTCGCGCACGCCGAGCACCTTGATCTTGTGGCCGTCCACCACCAACACGTCGTCTTCCGCCGCAGCCGGGGAGGACTTTTCGCTGGAAACGGTGCCCTTGAAGGCACCCTGCGTGGAGTCGTATTTGAGCAAATACGCCAGATTGTCAGCCGGAACGAGGTCGTTCACCGCCACCACGTCAAACGTGGATCCGAGGAGACCTTGCTCAACGAGCGCACGGAACACGAGACGGCCGATGCGGCCGAATCCATTGATGCCTACTTTGATTGCCATATTAGTGTCTGTTTTAGATGAGAAGTTTAACCGAAGAAAAGCTTATCCGCTGGAAACGAATCAGCGAGGGAATTCTTAAAAAATGTTCAGCCTTTCCATGCAAGAGCGATTTTCGAATTTCCTCTGCAAGCGCACGCCTTTCCATCCGGATTTTCGCTGCACAACACACATTTTCCCGCCAAAATGGAGTCAGGGGCTTTCCTGTCTTTCCTCGCAAAGGAAAAAACGGTGGTTCATCAGATTGCGAAAATGGCGCGGAGGAAACTCCCGTCCGTCCCAGAATTGCTGGGAGTTTTTCTTGCACTGGAAATCCTCCGCACTTCAAACTGGCGTCTGAACTTGCTCAGCAGCTCACCTCACGCCTTTCCGCCGCGCAGGGCAAACAGGCTCGCTGGCCAGGTCGTGCCAGAGTCCCGCGCAAAGTGGCGCGGAGGAATTTTCGCCCGGTGGCCGTTCATTAACCGATAAGCGTTCAGATGCGCTTCCACAAATTGCCGACTCCCGATCACCGCCCCGCGACTCAACCATTTCATCCGTAAACGCAAACGCTCCGTCACCGAGAGTTTCCCTTCCTGCCTTTGCGCCAAGGCAT
>CALNBE010000301.1 GCA_937874455.1 uncultured Opitutia bacterium
GCCGCGGTGGGAATGCTATTTCGCGGGACTGGAATTTTCCTGGGCTGGTTCGGGCTGTTTTTTCGGCTCGGGAACTTTTTTGCCAAGCGCCTTGTAGAGCTGGCGGCGGGCCTCATCCAAGTCTTGGTAGGCCTGGTTGAGTTTCTGGCGATCCTCGTTGAGCATTTCGACCACCTCGTTGAATTTCACCGCGAGATCGTTGTATTTGGTGATGCTCTCGTTGAGTGCCTCGGCGAATTCCTTGATGCGCTGGTTGGCCTCCTCGATGTGGGCGTCGCGCTCTTTGACGGCCTCCTGCCAGGCGGCGACGGCTTCCTTGAGCTGGTCGCGTTCGCCGGTGAGGAGGAGGATGTCGTTTTCGGCCTTGCGGAGCAGGGCGAGGGTTTCGTCGAGTTCGGCCTTGGTGGCGGCAAACTGGCTTTTGAAGAGGGCGAGATCCTTGCTCAGGCCGTCGATGTTTTTCCTTTGGTCATCGATGGTTTTTTCGAGGTCGTACTGGGTCTGGAGTAGGGTGTTGACCTCGCTGTTGAGCCGGGCTTCGTTTTTCCATTGCAGGCCGCAGAGGGCGGCGAGGACGAGGACCCCGACGATGTTAAGGATGGTGAAAAAGGAGCGGGCACTCATGGATTGGCGGCGGCGGGGGCGCGGATTTCAAAGGAAACATTGTCGATGCCGGCGGAGCGGACGATGTCGAGCGCGTGGATGACATCGCCGTGGCGGGCGTCCTGATCGCCGCTGACAAGGACGCGGAGCTTGGGATTGGCTTGGTGGCGGGACTGGAGCGTCTGAGCGAGCTCGGCGGGACCGATGGGATTTTTTTCCAGATAAATGATGCCGGCTTTGTCAACGGAGAGCGGGACAAGGTCGCTTTTCAATTCTTGGGTGGCGGTGGTGGCGGTGGGCAGGTTGACCTTGACGCGTTTGAGATTCACCATGCTCAGGCTGACCAGCATGAAGGAGGCCAGGAGGAAGAACATGATGTCGATGAGGGGGATGACCTCGATCTTGGCCTCGTTTTCCGAGGGCAGTTTGGAGCCAAGTTTGACAGGCATGGCGGGGAAGGCGGACGGTGGTTAGCTGGCGACGGAGGAAACCGGCCGTTTTTCGAGGGAGGGAATCGTATGGGACTGGGCGTCGGCGTGCCGGGCGGCGAACTGGCGGGAGAAATTTTCCAGACTGTGTCCGCGATCCTTGGCGGATTCGACGAGCAGTTCGACGTGGTTGATGGTGCGTTCGAGCCGGGAGCGGAAGTGGGCCAGCCGGCGGTTGAAATAGTTGTAGGGGATGAGGCAGAGGATGGCGATGCCCAGACCGCAGGCGGTGGCGATCAGCGCTTCGGCGATGCCGCCGGTGACCTTGACGGCGGCGAGTTCCTCGCTGCCGATGGCGTCGAAGGAATTCATGATGCCGGTCACGGTGCCGAGCAGTCCGAGGAGCGGGGCGAGGGTGATGAAGGTGGCGAGAATCCAGAGCCGTTTGTCGGCGTTTTCAATTTCGTCGGAGGCATGGAGCTGCATGGCGCCGAGGAGCGAAAGGTGGGCGTGGGTCAGCCCGTGATGGACAGTGTGGAGGAAGGGGTCGGATTGGGAGCGGGAAAGTTTTTCGGCCTCGGTGAAGTCGCCCTCGCTGATGCTGGCAAACACCTTGTCAAGCTGGCGCGGGTTGGAGTTTTTGGAAAGGGCTCCCCACCAGAGGGCGCGTTCGGCGAGCACGACCAGACTGGCGAGCAGGCAGAGCAGGATGGGCCACATGATGTAGCCACCCTTGATGAAGAAATCGACGACGACGTTGGCGAGTACGGGCTGCATGTTTTTTTTTGATTAAAGGTTTGGGTTTGGCTCAGTCCCGCAGTTCGAAGCGGATGTCCACTTCGTAAACCCGGACGGGGCCGGCGGAAAAACGCCAGCGGTTAAGGATGGTGGTGACGGCGGAATCGTTGAGCAGCGCCCATTCGCAGGGGGCCACGGCTTTGGCGGAGGAAACGCGCCCGTCGGTGCCGACGGTGAAACGGACACGCACGACACCGGTCTGGTTGCGGCGTTGGGCTTGGTAAGGATAAATCGGTTTGGGCTGGCGGCCCTGGCCGCTGCCGTAGGTGATGCGTTGGGGCGCGGGCGGCGTGGGCGCAGAGGAAACGGGCTCGTCAACGGCGGGTTTTTCCGTGGGCGCGGCGTAGGCGGCTTGGGCGGCCTCGACCTCGATGGTGGGGCCT
>CALNBE010000302.1 GCA_937874455.1 uncultured Opitutia bacterium
CGGACTGGTTGGTCACCGTCAACTGGCTGCCCGTCCATTCCGTTCCGGAGGAAATAACCAGCTCACCGCCAGCGCCGCCAAAAGTCACATTCACGCTCGCGCCGGCCAGATTCGAAACCGTGTTGCCAGCCAGCACCAGCTTGTCCGCCGCCTCCAAACCGGAGAATATGGTGTTGCCAGCAAACTCCAGGTTGCCGCCGACCACCCCGACCGTGGCATCGCCGTCGAAACGGCCCAAATCAAAAGTCCCGTCATCCAGAACGACATTTCCCGCGATCACCCCTGCAACATCCTCGTCCAGCCAGTCCAAGGGATTGTTCACCGCATCTTCAAAGATAAACTGGTTTCCCGGCGTCACCCCGTCGCCCAGATGCACCGTGTCCCCGCTGCTCACATTCGCTTCCGCCCGCATTTGCCCGTCCTGCGCGATTGTCAGCGCCATGTCCGCCGCCACACTTTGCTGGCGCACCGAAGCCGCGTCAGCCACCGCAAAATTTTTCGCGTCCAGCGCACCGACAATCGCCAGACCGGTCTCCTGCAGCTTCCCCTGCGCAATTTGCGCCGTCTGCGCGCCGACGGCCGAGGCAATGCGATCCATCGAGGCCAGCGGCGTCGAAAATCCGTTCACCAAGGCCGACTCGCTCACCAGTGTCGCCAGGTCAAAATTCAAAACCGGCCCCTGCTCCGAGGAACCGCCGTCCCCCTCTTCCTCCTCCGGGGATTCCTCGTCACCCTCCGGCTTCGGCATGACAAACGTCATTTGCCCGGGCTGCAGCCGCGAAGTTTTCCCGTCGGGAAAACTCACCGATCCGACGCCCTCCAGCACCGACATCTTGAAGCCGCCGTTGTTCGTCGTGGTCACCAAGATTGTCGTGCCAATCACCGAGGCCGTTGCCGAGTTGGTCACGATTGTTCCCCCTCCCTTGCCAGTCGGCGAATGAAACAACACCGTGCCGCTCTTCAGGCGGATGGTCCGGGTGTGCGCCTCAAAGGAAAACACCGCGTTTGACCCCACTCGCACCACCGTGCCGTCTGTCAACAAAAGCTGGGCCCGCGATTTCCGGCCAGTCTTCAGCAAATCCGGCGCCCGGAAAACTTCCTTCACCCGCGCCGGCCAAAACTTCAAAGTCCCCGCATTGACCACTTCCACGTTGTTCACCACTTCCGAGATGGTCGCCTGCGAAAAATTCAACGAATCCTCCAAGCTCTTGGGCTCGGCACCCCAAAAGCCGCCCGTACTTGCCGCCAATAGGGCCATGATGCAGAAACTTTTTTTCATTCAACTCGAACCCTCTCAGGCATAGGTTATTTTATCAATAAAAAACAAAGTAAACCCCTTACTTTCTTTTTCTTCCAGATTTGCCATTCCGCGAAAACACCGTTGCCTCTGCCTCATGGCCTCACGCACTTCCGCCCACTGCCTGCTCTGCGTCTGCGCTTTCGCCGCCCTTTCCGTCTCTGCGGAAACGCTTCCGGCCACCGGTTCCTCCCTCGCCGAAGCCAAGGCCTTGCTCGGGTCGCCGCAAATCGAAGCCAGCATGAGCAACAACCAAATGCTGCTACTCTACCCGCGGGGCCGACTCATCTTCACCGAGGGAAAATTAAGCGAAATCGATTTTCTAACCCTGGAGCAATTTGCCGCCCGCCAGGAAGCCGCCCAGCTGGCCGCAGAGGAAATTGCCCGGGAAAAAGCCCGTCGCACCGCCGAGGGTCTGCTGCTCTGGGAACACCTGCGCAACAGTCCAGAATTTGCCCGGCTCTCCGGCACCGCCCGGCTAACCCAGCTAGCCAGCCTGCAATCCCGCTACCCCGATCTGCCGCTTACCGCTGAAATAACCGCGGCCCGTTTGGAAGCCGAAACCGAGCTCGCCCGCCAACGGGTGCTTCGAGCGGAAGCCGCTGCGGCCGAGGCCCGTGCACGGGAAGCCGAGGCAGAGGCCCGGTTGGCCGAACAACGCGCCAGCCAGTCTCAAGGCCTGCGCGCTTACACTTACTCCCCCTGGAGTAATGCCTTTGCGCCGCGCCCAGTCATCGCCATCGGCGGCACCGGCGTTTATGTCCGCCCGCCGCAACGCCCGATCATCATCATTCGCGATCCCAAACCACCCCCGCCGCCCGTCACTCCGCCCCGTCCCCAGCCGCCGAAAAAGCCTTCGCCTCCCGCCGCTCCACCCATGTCTTGAGCGCCATCGTCACCAGCGCTAGCGAGGTCAAAATCGACGCCACCGCAAAGGCACCCGTCTGCACCCGGTCGTCAAACAACAACTGAATTTGCAGCGTCATCGTATTCGTCCCCCCCCGTACCGCGCCCGACACCACCGCCACCGAGCCAAACTCGCCCAACGCCCGCGCAAAGCACAGCGACACGCCGTAAATCAACGCCCATTTCAAATTCGGCAGCGTCACCCGGAAAAAAGTCTGCCAGCCGTTCGCGCCCAGCGAAATCGCCGCCTGCTCCTCCTCCGTTCCCTGGCTCTGCATTAACGGCAGCACTTCCCGGAAAACCAGTGGCGAGGTGACAATCGTGGTCACGATCACTATCGCCGGCACCGAAAATACCAGCCGGACACCGTGCTCCATCAGCCACTCGCCCCACAATCCCTGCATCCCGAAGACGAACAGATAGGCCACGCCGATCACAATCGGCGAAATCGACAGCGGCAACTCGATCAAACTGGTCAGCAACCTTTTCCCCGGAAACTCAAACTTCGCCACCGCCCAGGCCGCCGCCACGCCGAACACCGTGTTCACCGGCACCGCCACCGCCGCCGCCAGCACCGTCAGCCAGACGGCATGCAGAGTGTCCGCGTTAAAAACATATCCGTCGCGTGGACGCAACCCCCGATGCCGAACGCGAGGCCGTCGCGCAACGCATAGTAAAACACCGCAAACAGCGGGAGAAATATCATCAGCCCGGTGACGGCCATGCCGCTGCCCACCAAGGCCAGCCGCTGCGGATTTCCTCCGACCGGCACCCGTTTCCTCTGCTGGTTTCCTCCGCTCATCCGTGCAGCCTCCGGTAAAGTTTTCCCTGAATCGTGTTCATCACCACCAGCACCGCCAGCGCCGCGCCCAGCACCACCGTCGCCAGCGCCGCCGCCGCCTCGTATTCATGCTCCGCCACCTTGGTGTAAATCAGCAGCGAGGTGATCTCCGTCTGAAAGGGCAGATTGCCCGCGATGAACACCACCGCGCCAAATTCGCCCAGACTCCGCACCAACGCCAGCGTCGCCCCCGCCAGCACTGCGGGGAGAATCGCGGGGAAAATGACCTTCAAAAAAACCGTCCGCGGCTTTGCCCCAAGA
The DNA here is from genome assembly GCA_937874455.1 of uncultured Opitutia bacterium. Taxonomy (GTDB): domain Bacteria; phylum Verrucomicrobiota; class Verrucomicrobiia; order Opitutales; family UBA953; genus CALNBE01. Next base: position 3,306 of record CALNBE010000302.1, read on the forward strand.
ATCGCCGCCGCCTCCTCCACCTGCGGATCCAAATCCGCCAGAACCGGCTGCACCGTGCGCACCACAAAGGGAAAACTGGTGAAAACCATCGCCGTCACCATCCCCGGCAGCGCGTAGGCCAGCTTGATGTCCCAGGGCGCAAACAACTGGCCAATCAATCCGTTCGGCGCCAGCAGCGTCGCCAGACTCAGGCCCGCCACCGCCGTCGGCAGCGCAAAGGGCAAATCCACCGCCGCGTCAATCCAACGGCGTCCGGGGAACTCGTAGCGCGTGAGGATCCAGGCGAGCCATACGCCGAGGATCACGTTGAACAGCGTCGCCAGCAGTGCCGAGGTGAGCGTGATGCGATAAGTCGCCACCGCGCGGGCATCGCTGATTTGCATCCAAAAATCCGCCCAGGAAAGATCCGCCGCCTTGATCGCCAGCGCTGCCAGCGGCAGCAAAATGATCAGGCTGAGAAAGAGCAGCGTGCCACCCAGCGTCGGCAAGAATCCGGGCAACACCCGCCGGGAGCGACGGAATCGTGAGAGCCCCGTCGTTGCCGTGGTCGGCTGGCGCGGAGCTAAATTTTCTTTGGTCATTTCAATGAGTTTTTCGGGGACTTTTCTTGAAGTCATTGGCCGGGAATGCCGTCCCTCTCACAACATTCCCGGCCTTTACTCCATGACTTCTGCTATCTCATTTACGCTCCGCCGCAATTTCGCGGAGCAAAGTGTCAAACAGGGCGTTGTTCGCGAAGAAGGTTTCCGTCGCCTTCGGCCAGCCGCCAAAAACCGCGTCCACTTCCACCGCCTTCACCGGCTTCAAAACATTCTCATGCTGCTTCGCGACCACCGGATCGCGGGGCCGGTAAAAATTCCGGGCAATGATTTCCTGCCCGGCGGGCGTGTAGAGGAAATCCAGATAGCCCTTCGCCACCACCTCCGTGCCGCGTTTCTTCGCCACCCTTTCCACCACCGCGACCGGAAACTCCGAGAGCACGCTCACGCTGGGCGTCACCGCCTCGAACTTGCTGTCCGCGCCGCGCGAAAGGAAAAGCGTCTCCGACTCAAAGTTCACCAGCACGTCGCCGATTTCCCGCTCGGTGAAGGTGGTGGTCGCCGAGCGTCCGCCCGACTCGAACACCACGACATTCGCCAGCACTTTTTTCAAAAACTCCCGGGCCTGGGCCGTGTCGCCATTGTGCACTTCCAAGCCGTAGGCGTAGTAGGCCAGCACCGCGTAACGGCCGTTTCCTCCGAGCTTCGGATTCACTTGCACAATCTTCACGCCGGGACGCGCCAAGTCCGACCAATCCTTGATTCCCTTGGGATTTCCTTTGCGGACCAGGATCGAGTGCACCGAGTAAAACGGCGAGGCCTTGTGCGGGAATTGCTGCTGCCAGTTCTTCGCGACGAATCCCTTGTCGGCCAGCAATTGTACGTCGGTGAAGGTGTTGAAGGTGACCAAATCCGCCGGCAGCCCTTCCAGAATCGAGCGGGCCTGCTTGGAGGAGCCGGCGTGGGATTGCTTGATTTTCACGTCCTCGCCGGTCTTTTCCTTCCAATATGGCTCGAAGGATTTGTTTACCGCGGCGTAAAGTTCGCGCCCAATGTCGTAGGAGGCGTTGAGCAATTCCTGATCCGCCCGCGCCACCGGGGCCAGCGCGCCCAGCGCCACGGCAATTCCACCCAGCAGGGCGAGTGTTTTTTGATGTAAGGAGATCATTTTGTTTTTTCTGCTTTGAGTTTTAGGTTAAAAAATTTCCTCCGCGCCGGAATCAAATGGCATACTCGCTGACCGGCGGATGTTTGGGCCGCGCGCGCAGCAAAACGCAGTCGCCCTCAACCAGTCGCAGCAGCGCCAGTTGGGAGCGCGGCAGCTCGATTTCGACGCTTTCATTGTTTCCTTCGCGGCGCGCCGACACCCGTGCCACCGGCCCGGCGGCATGGATGTCGTAAACCACCGCCGCCTCGCCGTCGCGGTCTTCGCTGAAATGCACCAATTCAATGTCGTGCGGGCGCACAAAGGCGACGCCGTCCTCCACGTGCGCTGTGCTGCCGTCGATCAAGCCGCCCCACGGGAGGGTGATCTGGTTCACGTTGCCGAGGAAACGATGGACAAAGGAGGAGGTGGGCCGGTCGTAAACTTCCTGCGGCGCGCCGACTTGCTCGATGCGGGCATTGTTCATCACCACCACTTCGTCGGCAATTTCCAGCGCTTCCTCCTGGTCGTGGGTCACAAAGATCGTGGTCAGCCCGATTTCGTCCTGAAAGCGGCGCAGCCAGCGGCGCAAATCCTTCCGCACCTTGGCGTCCAGCGCGCCAAACGGCTCGTCGAGCAGCAGCACCTTGGGCTCAATCGCCAGCGCCCGGGCCAGTGCCACGCGCTGCCGCTGCCCGCCCGAAAGCTGCACCGGATAGCGGCCGCCCAAATCCTCCAATTGGATCAGGTGCAGCAACTCGGCGACTTTCTCCGCGATGGCTTTTTTCGTTGGCCGCTCGGACCGGCGGCGGATTTTCAAGCCGAAGGCAATGTTCTCCGCCACCGTCAGATGACGAAACAGCGCGTAGTGCTGGAAGACAAATCCCACGCCGCGCTGGCCCGCGGGCACCTGGGTCACGTCCTCGCCGTCGAAGAAAATTCCTCCGCTCCCCGTGTCGGCAAACTCCAGTCCGGCGATGATCCGCAGCAGCGTGGTTTTCCCCGAACCCGACGGGCCCAGCAGCGCCACCAGTTTCCCGGTCGGCACCTCCAAGCTCACGCCGTCGAGCGCGGTGTAGCGGCCAAAGGTTTTTTTGATGTTTTTCGCGGTAATGCTCATTTGGGCTCTCGTTTTTCAAAGGTTCTGTTCGCGGTTGAGGGTCAGCCGCCATTCGATCAGCGACTTCAAAATCAGCGTGGCAATGGCCAGCAGGGCCAGCAGCGAGGCGACGGCAAAAGCGCCGGCAAACTGGTATTCGTTGTAAAGGATTTCGACGTGCAGCGGCAGGGTGTTGGTCTCGCCGCGCACATGGCCCGACACCACCGAGACCGCGCCAAACTCGCCCATCGCCCGGGCATTGCAGAGGACGACGCCGTAAAAAAGTCCCCATTTCACGTTCGGCAAAGTCACCCGCCAAAAGGTCTGCCAGCCGTTCGCGCCCAGGGTGAGCGCCGCGTATTCCTCGTCATTCCCCTGCGCCTGCATCAGCGGGATCAGCTCGCGGGCCACAAACGGCACCGTCACAAAAATCGTCGCCAGCGCGATGCCGGGCACGGCGAAGACAATCCGGGGATTGGCCAGCCATTCGGCCAAGCCGCCCAGCGCCCAGCCAAGGCCGGGGATCGCCGCCAGCTCGCGCGCCACCGCCGGAGCCAGCAACTCCGCCTGCGCTTCCGGCGGCAGCCAGCCCTGCAGTCCAAAGACCAGCACAAAGGCCAGGCCCGCGATCACCGGCGACACCGCAAAGGGAAGATCGATCAGCGTGGTCAGAAAACTTTTCCCAGGAAAATCGAACTTGGCGATGGCCCAGGCCGCCGCGACACCGAACACCACGTTCAGCGGCACAGCGATCACCGCCGCCGTCAGGGTCAGTCGCAGCGCGGCCAGCGCGTCGGGATCCACCAGCGCCGCCCAGTAAACTTCCGCGCCCTTGCGCAGCGCCTCGGCAAAAACCGCGGTCAAGGGTATCACCAGAAATCCCGCCACAAAGAGCAAGGCGACGCCGGTCAGGCTCCAGCGCAGCCAGGGCGTGTCCCGGGTGGCCGGGCGTTGGGCTTCCGGAGCGGCGGAGGGAAAAAATGCGGATAGTGCGGACATCGGGAAAAACTCAGTTGGCGTTTTGGTAACGGCGGCTCCAGCGCTGGAGCAGGTTGATCAGCAGCAGGAGAACAAAGGAGGCGGCGAGCATCGCCGACGCCACCGCAGTCGCCCCGGCATAGTCATATTGCAGCAGTTTGGTGACGATTAGCAGCGGGGTGATTTCCGTGCGCAACGGCATGTTGCCGGAGATGAACACCACCGAGCCGTATTCCCCCAGCGCCCGGGCAAAAGCCAGGGCAAAGCCGGTGAGCAGCGCGGGTACCAGTTGCGGAAAAACAATCTTCCGCAGCGTTTGCCAGCGCGACGCGCCCAGGATCGCCGAGGCTTCCTCCAGCTCCGGCTCCAGCTCCTCAATCACCGGCTGCAGGGTGCGCACCACAAAGGGCAGTCCGATAAAAGTCAGGGCCACCACAATCCCCGGCTCGGCGTAGGCAATTTTCAGCCCCAAAGTTCCCTCCAGCCATTCGCCGAACCAGCCGTTGGCACTGAACAGCGCGGTCAGCGTAATCCCCGCCACCGCGGTCGGCAGCGCAAAGGGAAGGTCAACCAGCGCGTCCACCACCCGCTTCCCGGGGAAGGGGTAGCGCACCAGCACCCAAGCCAGAATCAGCCCGAAAAAGGCATTCACCAGCGCCGCCGTCAGCGAAGCCAGGAAACTGATTCGGTACGAGGCCAGCGCCCGCGGCGAAAAGACCGCGGCGATGAATTCATCCCAGGACAGTTCCGTGGTGCGGAGGAAAACCGCCGACAAGGGAATCAGCACGATCAGGCTCAGGTAAAAAAGCGTGAAGCCGAGCGAGAGCCCAAAGCCGGGAAGCACTGTTTTTTTCTTTAGCAAACCCATGGGGACGACTGGTGGATTTTTAGGACGGCTGCCAGGGAGCGGGCGGTGAACTCCTGTTTCCTCCGCCCGCTCCGGCACACACACGTCAACTCGCTGCTATTTGACGTAAATCTGGTCGAAAGTTCCGCCATCCGCGAAGTGGTCTTTGGCCGCCTTGGTCCAGCCGCCAAACTTTTCGTCGATGGTGAACAGGTTCAATTTGGGAAACTGCGTCTCGTATTTTTTGACGAACTTGGGGTTGGTCGGGCGGTAGAAAATTTTCCCCGCGATGTCCTGCCCCTCGTCCGAGTAAAGGTATTCCAGATAGGCTGTCGCGACTTCCCGCGTGCCCTTCTTGTCCACCACTTTGTCCACCACGGAAACCGTCGGCTCGGCTAGGATGCTGATGGAGGGAATCACGATCTCGAATTTTCCTTTGCCGAATTCGCGCTGCGCCAGAAACGCCTCGTTTTCCCAGGAGATGAACACGTCACCCACGCCGCGCTGCACAAAGGTCGTGGTGGAGCCGCGCGCGCCGGAATCAAGCACCGGAACATTCTTGTAGAGCTTGGCGACAAATTCCTTTGCCTTGGCGTCGCTGCCGTATTTCTGCCGGGCGAATTCCCAGGCCGCGAGGTAGTTCCACTGCGCGCCGCCGGAGGTTTTCGGATTCGGTGTGATCACGCTCACGCCCGGGCGCACGAGATCGTCCCAGTCCTTGATGTTCTTCGGATTTCCTCCGCGGACCAGGAAGACGATGGTGCTGGTGTAGGGAGCCGAATTTTGCGGCAGGCGTTTCTGCCAGTCCTCGGGAATCAGCTTGGCTTTGTTATGCAGGGCCGAGACGTCGTTGGCCAGCGCCAGCGTCACCACGTCCGCCTGCAGGCCGTCGATCACCGAGCGGGCTTGCTTGCCGGAGCCGCCGTGCGACTGTTTGACCTTCACGTCGTCGCCGGTTTTTTCCTTCCAGTGCTTGGCAAAGGCCCGGTTGTATTCGACGTACAGTTCGCGCGTCGGGTCGTAGGAGACATTGAGCAATTCAATGTCCTTGGCGTTAAGGAGAGAAGAACCTGCCAGCAGCAGGCCGGTGAAAAGGGAGAGTGTTTTTTTCATTTTCGTAAAAAAGTTTTGATTTGTTGGCTGATGGTATGGCTCAGAATTTGAGCTGTACGCGGGTGAAGGCGTAGAGTTCGTTTTCGGCGAGGAGCTGGCTACCGCTGCCGCCGCTGAAGTTGGTTTTCTCCACGTCGAAGCGAACCTGCAGATTGTCGTTCAAATACCAGTTGAGTCCCGCGCCGTAGCTAAAAGCGCCATCGGCGTTGGTCGCCGGATTGAGCGAGCCGCCGTGGGTGGTGAAGGCATCGTTGTCGATGTCCAGGCCGCTCACGCGGGCCACCAGTTCGAAGGCACCCCAGGTGCCATTTTCCCAACTGAAGGGTTTCGCGGGGGAAACGCCGCCCTTGGAGGAATTTTCTCCGGTCAGTACCCAGCCGCCGCTCACGCGCCAGCCCAGGTTGCCGACCGTGTTTCCTCCGGCGATCTCCTGCTGGTCGTAGGCCAGTTCGGCCACCAGACTGAACGGCCCGGTGTACCACTCCAGCGCCGGAGCCACGCGCAGGTGGTGCCCGTCGGCGGTCAGGCTGCCGACGATGTTTTGCTGTCCCGGACTGCGGATCGCGGAGGTCGCGCCGGCCTCGTTGCCGTAGCTGCCGCCAACACTGAGCGACAATCCCGCGAGGGCGTTGTCATTTTTCTCAAAGGGATTCAACGTGAGCCGTCCGCCGACGGTGAAGTCGCCGTCCGTCCCGTTGCGGGTGCCGGACCAGGTGTTATTCGGGGCGCCGTTGAACACTCCCAGCCGGTAGGCCAAAAGGTTGTCGGCCACGGAACCAAAAGCCTCCACGCCAATATCGCGATTCGGTGCGAGTTGGTTGGTGTAGGTGGCCTCGATGAAGTGCCGGTTGTTGGGCGTTTCTAATGCGACAGGGGAGGCGAATTTCCCGACCTTGAGGCCAAAGGCTTTGGAAAAACGTCCGTCAATCCAAGCGTCCACCAGTTGGGTGTTGTTGTTCGTGCTGGTGGCGTCGGCCTGGGCGAATTCCGGGGTGATGTTGAAGTTGAAAATCTTCGCCACCGTGCCGCTGAACGGCGTTCGCACCCGGCGCAGGATGAAGGTGTTGCGGTTGTCCGCCCCGTCGTCCAGGTAGAAACGTCCGTCCGCCTGCACCAGAGCGCCAATCTTCGCGGAGTAAGCCTTGTCGGGGCTGGCCAGCGAAATTCCCTTCGAGCCGATGGAAAAATTCGGCAGCTTCTTTGAGGATTCCGCCGACGCCTTTTGCGCGGCCTCCTCTTTGAGTTCCAGATTGCGCTCCAGGATGCGCAGTTTCTGGTCGAGTTGCTGGATTTGCTCGCGCAATTCGGCGGTATTTTCCTCCGCGGCGGCCAATGGAGAAAGGGCGGCGGCGGAAGCGAGCAGCAGGGTCAGTTTGGTTTTTTGAGAAAACGATTTCATGAATTTTGCTTGGTTTGAGATTCGCCAAGCCTCCCGTGTCCGGGTCGTCGCGGCGCGATTTTGGTAAAACGATTCAGTGGAGAAAAATTCCCCCGGTGGTCCGGTCGGGCAAAAGGGTGCGGGGTCGAGGCGGGCAACGAGGCGCAGTTTCAGGATTCTCGCGGAGTGACGATGCGCGTCTTCTCCGTGCATTCGATCTGGGTGACTTTGCCGTCGTGCACGACGATTTGCACGACGCCGTAGCGCAGGCCATCAACCTTGGTCCGGACCAGGTCGGCCCAGTCAGGCGCCGGGAGTACGGAGGGCTTGTTTCCCTCAATGGATTCAGTGACAGGGAGGCTCATGGGAGCAAAAAAAGTAGTGGGTGACGAAAAACAGAGCGGGGAGTTTCCCGCAGATTGACCGGAATTTCCTTTGCCCGGTTGGCGTCCGTTTGCCGGACGCGACAAGCGCGACGGCGCGCGCCAAATTTCCTTCGCGAACCAAAATCAGGTCGCGGTCACATTCGCATCATCGCCGCACACTGCCCTTCCGTCGGCGGGCAAACCCGGTGCCATTGACCGGGGGTCGTGACAAGCAGGCCCGCTTCCGCTTTGCCGAAGATCGCTTGCGCAACCCCGGAAACCGAGCGGAGGACTGTGATGCTTGTGGAAGGCGTTTTCATGTTTGTGGAGAAACACGCTGAGGAAAAATTTCCTCCGCGCAAGCATTTTCTTATTATTTTTAGTCAAAAAAGAAACTTAATATAAATATATAATTATAAGCAACTTAAATTAACCATCCCCCTCCAACACCGGCCCTCTTCGCAAACTTTCTTCCAATCTTAACTCAATTTAGAATCAAAAACTCTCTAATGTCCGCAAAGGAAATTCTCCTTGGGAACACCAGTATCGCGCGCGGCCTTCGCGCAATTCCCGATTTCCTCCGCGCCGCGCGGCACAGTGGCCCACAAAAAATCCCCGGAGGAAAAACTCCGGGGACTTGGTCAGGCGACAGCCTGAAAGGCTGCTCCTGTGGGAGATAATTACAGGCCGTGCTTGGTCAGCTTGCCACCGTAAACGGCACCGCGGCCCAGCATTTCCTCGATACGGAGGAGTTGGTTGTACTTCGCCACACGGTCAGAGCGGCAAAGCGAACCGGTCTTGATCTGGCCCGCATTGGTCGCCACCGCAATGTCGGCGATAGTCACGTCCTCGGTTTCGCCGGAGCGGTGCGAGATCACAGCCGAGTAGCCCGCTTCCTTCGCCATTTCGACAGCGTCGAGGGTTTCGGTGAGCGAGCCGATTTGGTTGACCTTGACGAGGATCGAGTTGGCGGTGCCGGTGTCGATGCCCTTCTTGAGGAACTCGGTGTTGGTGACAAAGAGGTCGTCGCCGACCAGCTGCACCTTGTCGCCAATGGCGTCGGTGAGCTTCTTCCAAGTCGCCCAGTCGTTTTCCGCGCAGCCGTCTTCGATCGAAATGATCGGGTACTTCTTGCACAGATCCTTGTAGAAATCGACCATCTGGTCGCCGCTCAGCTTCTTGCCGTCGGACTTCTTAAAGATGTAATTCTTGCTCTTGGCGTCGAAGAACTCGGAGGAAGCCACGTCGAGCGCAAAGAAAATGTCCTTGCCCAGCTTGTAACCGGCATTCTTCACCGCAAGGGCGATGGCGTCGAGCGCGGCAGTGGTGCTTTCCAGTTTCGGCGCAAAGCCGCCTTCGTCACCAACGGCAGTGGCCAGACCCTTGTCCTTCAGCACTTTTTTCAGCGCATGGAAAATTTCCGCCCCGTAGCGTAGCGCTTCGCGGAAGGAGGGCGCGCCGACTGGCATGATCATGAACTCTTGGAAGTCAATCGGGGCATCGGAGTGCGCGCCGCCGTTCATGATGTTCATCATCGGCACCGGCAGCACCTTGGCGTTCGGTCCACCGAGGTATTTGAAAAGCGGCTGGTCGAGGGCCAGCGCGGCGGCTTGCGCCGTGGCGAGGGAAACGCCGAGGATGGCATTGGCGCCGAGCTTGGACTTGGTCTTGGTGCCGTCGAGGCCGAGCATCGCCTGGTCCACGCCGACTTGGTCGAGCGCGTCAAAGCCGATCAATTCGGGGGCGATCACGTCATTGACGTTGTTCACCGCCTTGAGCACGCCCTTACCGAGGTAGCGCTTCTTAGGATCCACACCCTTGGCAAATTCCTTGGCCGGAACCGCGGCATCGCGCAATTCCAAGGCCTCGTGCTCGCCGGTGCTGGCGCCGGAGGGAACAGCGGCGCGTCCAATGCTGCCGCCTTCGAGTTCAACTTCCACCTAGATGGTGGGGTTGCCGCGCGAATCAAGAATTT
>CALNBE010000303.1 GCA_937874455.1 uncultured Opitutia bacterium
CACACACCTCGGCCACGCGCGCCGAACCGTCCATGAACCATCATTCAAAAACCCATCTCGCCGAAGCCCTTGCCCGCCATGGCATGCGCCCGACGCCCCAACGGGAGATGGTTTACGAGATGCTGATCGCCAAACGTGACCACCCGACCGCCGACGAGGTTTTCATGCGCTGCAAAAAGAAATCGCCCGGCATTTCCCTCGCCACCGTTTACAACTGCCTCGACACCTTGGTCGCCTGCGACCTCGTCCGCCAAGTCAACCGCGAGCGCAATTCCACCCGCTATTGCCCCAACCTCCACGAACACGCTCATTTTCACTGCAAGAAAACCGGCACCATTCACGACATCGACATCCCGCCGGAAGCGCACGACTTGCTGCTTTCCTTGCTCCCGCCCGGATTTGACGCCGAAACCATCGAGCTGACCTTCACCGGCAAAGCCAAAAACTAAACCCTTCCACCATTTCCATCTAGACTCTTAACCCAATGAGCAACTCCCTCGAAATCAAAGACCTCAACGTATCTATCGGCGAACGACAGATCCTGAAAAACTTCTCCCTGACCGTTCCCAAGGGCGAAGTCCATGCCATCATGGGGCCCAACGGCACCGGCAAAAGCACCCTCGCCAAGGCGCTCGCCGGGCACGAGGACTACGCCGTTACCAGCGGCTCCGCCCTGCTCGACGGCGAGGAAATTATCGGTCAGGAACCCGACGCCATCGCCCGCGCCGGCCTCTTCATGGCCTTCCAATACCCGAGCGAAATTCCCGGTGTCAGCATCGCCAATTTTATCCGCGCCGCCCTCGTCGCCCGCCAGCCCAAGGGCGCGCCGTTCGACGCCAAGGCCTACTACGCCGAGCTTTACAAGAAAATGGACGCGCTGAAGATGGACCGCAAGTTCACCGCTCGCTCCGTCAACGAGGGCTTCTCCGGCGGAGAAAAAAAGCGCTGTGAAATCCTCCAAATGATGATGCTCCAGCCCAAATACGCCATCATGGACGAAACCGACTCCGGCCTCGACATCGACGCGCTTCGCATCGTCGCCGACGGCGTCAACGCCATGCGTGGACCCGACATCGGCATCGTCGTCATCACCCACTACCAGCGCCTCCTCGACTACATCGTTCCCGACAAGGTGCACGTCATGTACGATGGCCGCATCGTCCACTCCGGCGACAAAAACCTGGCCCTCGAACTCGAAGCCAAGGGCTACGACTGGGTCAAAAAGGAACTGGCCGCCTGAACAAATACGAAATCTGAAATAGGAAATAAGAAATCGCCCAGCAACAGCAGCCAACCAGCACCACTCGCATTCCTTTCTTATTTCTCATTTCCCATTTCTCATTTTTCACCGCTGCAACAATCCATAGCATGAACGCATTTCCTCCCAACGACACTGACAGCTCCATCGACATCGGGGAAGCCGACGCCGAAACCGCCGCCGCCATCGACATCGATCGCGAAAAGGGCAACTTCAGTTTCAAAGAAGATTACGCCTACGACGCCGGGGTCGGCCTCAACGCCGGGGCCGTTGACTACATCACCGACGTCAAGGGCGAGCCGGACTGGGTCCGCGAGTTCCGCCACAAGGCCCTGAAAATCTTCGAATCCAAGCCGCTCCCCACCCACTGGGGCTCCAAGGATCTCGAAAACATCGATTTCGCCAAAATCCGTTACTACCTCGCCAAGGGCCAGAAACCCAGCCGCACCTGGGACGAGGTGCCCGACGACGTGAAGGAAACCTTCGAGCGCCTCGGCATTCCCGAGCAGGAACGTAAATTCCTCGCCGGTGTCGAGGCCCAGTTCGATTCCGAATCCGCCTACTCGCGCATGAAGGAGGAACTCTCCAAGCAGGGCGTGATTTTCGTCGGCCCGACCGAGGGCTTGAAAGAGCACGCAGAAGTTTTCCGCAAATACTTCGGCAAGGTCATTCCCGCCGCCGACAACAAATTTGCCGCGCTCAACAGCGCCGTTTTCTCCGGCGGCTCCTTCATCTACGTCCCCAAGGGCGTCAAGGTCGCCCAGCCGCTCCAGGCCTACTTCCGCATCAACGCGGAAAACTTCGGCCAATTCGAACGCACCCTCATCATCGCCGACGAGGGCGCCGAGGTCACCTACATGGAGGGCTGCACCGCGCCGAAATTCGACACCGCCACGCTGCACTCCGCGGTCGTCGAGCTGGTCGCGCTCAAGGGCGCGAAAATCCAGTATATCACCGTGCAAAACTGGGCGACCAACGTCTTCAACCTCGTCACCAAACGCGGAGTCGCCGAGGAAGGCGCGGAAATCCGCTGGATCGACTGCAACATCGGCTCGCGACTCACCATGAAGTATCCGGCCGTCGTCCTCAAGGGCGAGCACGCCCGCGGCGAGGTGATTTCCATCGCCCTGGCCTCGGAAAACCAGACCCAGGACACCGGCGCAAAAATGATTCACGCCGCCTCCCACACCACATCGAACATCGTCTCCAAGTCGATTTCCGTCGGCAACGGCCTCGCCTCCTACCGCGGCCAGGTGCACATCCCGAAGTCGCTCTCGCACTGCAAAAACAACACCGAGTGCGACGCGCTGCTGATCAACACCAACTCCCGCACCGACACCTATCCGGCCATCACCGTGCGCGGCTCCCAAAACAGCACCCAGCACGAGGCCAGCGTCTCCAAGGTCAGCGCAGAGCAAATCTTCTACATGATGCAGCGCGGCCTCTCCGAGGGCGAGGCGATGAGTCTCGCGGTCAACGGCTTCATCAACGACTTGGTGCAGGAGTTTCCGATGGAATACTCGGTCGAACTCAAGCGCCTCGTCGAACTCGAAATGGAAGGCTCCGTCGGCTAAAAAATAAGAAATAGGAAATGGGAAATTAAAAAACCGCCGTTCAGGCGCGATCTCACAACACCGCTGACTTCATTTCATATTTCTCATTTCTCACTTCTTATTTTCCACCCCGCTTCTTCCCTCTCACTTCTCACTTTTCATCCATGCCTACCGAAATTCTTTCCCCCGACACTTTTGCCGCGCAACAAAACGCCTCGCCGCTGGCCGCGCTAAAAAAGGCCGGCTGGGAGCAATTCCAGCAATTGCCCGTGCCCCAGCGCACCAACGAACGCTGGCGCTTCTCCAACCTCAACCATGTCAAGCTGGAGGGTTTTTCCCTGCCTCCCGCTCCCGCAAAGGAAATCCAGCAGGAACTCCTGCAACGCTCCGCCCTCATCGAAAAGGTCTCCGGGAAAATCGTCTTCGCCGACGGACATCTGCTCGGCGAAGTTTCCCTCGCGCCGGAACTGCACGCCCAAGGCGTGATCCTCGAAACCCTTTCCGCCGCGGCGGAAAAACACCCGGCCCTACTCGAACAATACCTGCTCAAATCCGGCACCGATCTGGGCGGCGAAAAATTCCTCGCCCTCCATCAGGCCTACTTGAAAACAGGCTATTTCCTCCACGTCCCCAAAGGAGTCGAAATCTCCGCCCCCATCGCCGTCTATAACTGGCTCGCCGCCGACGGTGCCGCCGTCTTCCCCCACGCCCTGGTGGTCGCGGAGGAAAATGCCCGCGTCAACGTGGTCGATTTTTACCTCTCCCGCGACGAGTCCGCCAAGGGCTTCGCCGCCGCCGCCGCCGACATCCATGCCGCACCGGGCGCGGGCGTCTTCCGCAAAGTGGTGCAAAACTGGAACGAGCAAACCCAGTCCTACCAGATCGACAACACCCACGCGGAAAACAACAGCACTGTCACCACCGTTTCGGTCAATCTCGGCGCCAAACGCGCCCGCTTCGAAAACGCCATCCGGCTCAACGGCTCCGGCTCCAACGTCCGCCTCTACGGGCTGACCGTCGCCGACCAGGATCAGGAGTTCGACCAGCGCACCCTGCAAATCCACAACGCGCCCGACTCCTATTCCGATCTGCTCTACAAAAACGCCCTGCTCGACCGCGCCCGCACCATTTTCTCCGGGCTGATCCGCGTCGCGCCGGGCGCGCAGAAAACCGACGCCTACCAGACCAACCGCAACCTGCTGCTCTCACCCGACGCCGAGGCCAACTCGCTGCCCGGTCTGGAAATCGAGGCCAACGACGTGAAATGCTCCCACGGCGCCACCACCGGCCAGCTCGACACCAGCGAGCTTTTCTACATGCAGGCCCGCGGCATCCCGAAGGAAACCGCCTACGAGCTGCTCGTCTTCGGCTTTTTCGAGGAAATCATCGAGAAGGTGGACAACGAGGAACTGGCCGGGGTGCTCCGCACTTTCGTGCAGGAAAAATTCAAACGCCGCTCCGCCAAAAACCTGCTCGGCTGAGCCAGTTTCCTCCGCGAATTTCCTTCGCGCAAAAAACCCGGAAGCCAAAACTTCCGGGTTTTTTCGTGGCAACAAGGCGAAACGCGACATCCCCATCGCGTGCTTTCAGCGCAAAGGAAATCCCGCAGCTTTTCCTCGGAGGAATTTCCTTCGCGCCCCGAGCCACCGTCACAGCATCCGCGGAATCTGCGAGGAATGATGCTGCAAAATCGGCGCCTCCTGCGACAGGTCGAACACATAGCTGAAGCGCGCCTCAAAGCTCAGCATTTCCTCCTCCACCATAAAGCGCCAGCAGTAGATGCCGCTCGCGGCGTAAACCGTCCCGGCAATTTTTTGAAAGCGCACCGTCTTCTCGTGCAGCGCGATGCTCAAATCCTCCCGCGACGCCAGCCGGGTGAAATAATCCGCGATGCCCTCCGGCGTCACCAGCAACCGGTTGGAAAAGGTCGGAATCAGCACCGCCTTCTCGTTGTAAAGCGCGAGCAGGCCCGGCGCATCGCCATCGTTCACGCAACGCATCCAGCGCTGCAACAATTCTTCCGGAGTTGTGATCATGGGAAATTGGCAAAAAAACGGGCCTCACCAGGCCCGGTCTTTAAAGGTCAGTTCGGAGACGCCCGACTTATCGAGATCGCCCAGCCCCAGCGCCACCAGCCGCTCGTATTGCAAACGGACCGCCGCACTCAAAGGCAATTGCAGCCCGGCCTCCACGCCAAGCTTCCAGGCGATGGTCGAGTCCTTGGCCGCGTGCGCGGCGGAGAAATAACACTCGTGCTCCCGGTTCTGCATGTCTTCGCCGTCGGTTTGCAAAACCCGCGAAGCCGCGCCGGTCTCGGCGAAAATTTCCCGCAGCAATGTAAGGTCCAGCCCCAGCGCATTCCCCAGACCCAGCCCTTCCGCCAGCCCCGCTGTGTTAATATTCATCAACATGTTCACCAGCGCCTTTACCTGCGCGGCCTGCCCGGCCTCGCCGACATAACGCGGCTTTTCGCTGAGTTTTTCCAACACCGGCTGCAGTTTTTCGAACACCGCCTTTTCCCCCGCGCACATCAAATACAGCGTGCCGTGGCGCGCCTGGGTAATCGACGAGGCCATGCAAGCTTCGAGGCATTGCCCACCGACCGACTCCACGCGTTGCGCCATTTCCACATGCACCGCCGGGGTAAGCGTGGCGCAGTTGACAAAGATTTTCCCCCGCGCACTCGCCAGCAGCGAATCGCCTTCCTCGGCGAAAACCGCCCGCTGCGCGGCATCATCCGTCACCACGGTAAAAATCACGTCCGCCGCCGCAGTCGCCTCCGCCAGCGTCGTCACGGCCCGGGTGCCGATTTCCTCCGCGAGTTCTCGGGCGATTTCCTCCGCTCGGTCGTAAACCACCGTGATCGTGAAACCGCAGTCTTTTAAACGGCGCGCCATGTTCGCGCCCATCCGGCCCACGCCGACAAAGGAAATTTTGGGAGACATCATATTGGGTGTGT
The DNA here is from genome assembly GCA_937874455.1 of uncultured Opitutia bacterium. GTDB lineage: Bacteria > Verrucomicrobiota > Verrucomicrobiia > Opitutales > UBA953 > CALNBE01. The sequence continues at coordinate 5,771 of CALNBE010000303.1, forward strand.
TGAAAGGCAAAAGGATTGTTCGATCGACTAAGCGGAAAACTGTTTTCCCGCAAAGAACGGGTTGTGTTTTTTCTCCCAACCCACGGTGGTCAGCGGGCCATGTCCGGGAGCGAGAATGGTGTCGTCGGGCAGAGTGAAAATTTCCTCCGCGTTGTGGCGTTTTTGCTCCGCGAAAAAATCAGCGCTGCCGCCCATTGAGCCGGAGAAAACCGCGTCGCCCACCACCGCCAGCCGCCGCGCCAGACCGTCCACCAC
>CALNBE010000304.1 GCA_937874455.1 uncultured Opitutia bacterium
GCCAGCGCCGGTGTCCGTGCGATTAACGAGTTAAAGCCGATTCTCGGACTGGAACTCACCGCCACGCCTTTTGTCGAAACCGCCAAAGGAGCCATCCCTTTCAACAATGTCATTTACGACTACGCGCTTGGCCGGGCGATTGCCGATGGCTTCGTCAAAGAGCCCGCCGTGGTGACCCGCAAGAATTTCAATCCCGCCGGAATGAGCCAGTCGGCGATCGAAGAACTCAAACTTTCCGATGGCGTGCGACTGCATGAGCAGACGAAGGTGCAGCTCGAAACCTACGCCCGCGAGGCAGGCCGTGAAATCGTCAAACCCTTCGTTCTAGTCATCGCCCGCGACACCACGCACGCGGCCCAGCTCAAGGTCCTCATTGAGTCTGACGATTTCTTTGACGGGCATTACCGCGACAAGGTGATCCAGGTCGATTCCAGCAAGACCGGAGCGGAGGAAGAGGAGATGATCAACCGCCTGCTGACCGTGGAGCACGCCGACAACCCGACCGAGATTGTCATCCACGTCAATATGCTCAAGGAAGGCTGGGACGTGACCAACCTCTACACCATCGTCCCCCTCCGCGCCGCCAACGCACGCATCCTCATCGAGCAATCCATCGGTCGCGGCCTTCGTCTGCCCTACGGGAAACGGGTCGGCGTGACGGCGGTGGATCGGTTGAGCATCGTGGCCCACGACAAGTTTCAGGAAATCGTCGATGAGGCCAACAGGCCCGATTCGGCCATTCGGATGCAAACGGTCGTCCTCGACCCCGATGAGTTGGAGAAAAAGACCAAGACCGTGGTTTCGCAGAGCAGTCTTGCCAGCCAGCTTGGCGTGATCCCTCCGCACACGACCGATTCCACGGATGTCGCCAAACCCCGTGAGAAAGCGGTATTTGCAACGTCCACGGAACAGAAGATCGCCCAAGCGGCCTATACCTTCATCAAGAAACTGGAGAGCCAGCCTGAGCGGGTTCCCGCTTCGAGCTATCTCCTGAAGCCGGAAATCCAGTCCAAAGTGGCCGAGGAGGTGGCCACCTATCTGGTGCCGGCTCAAATGGAGCTGGAGGGCGTCATCGAAAAGCCCGACATCGCGGCCATCGTGAAGAAAACGGCCGAGTTGGTGATTCAGCAGACCATCGACATTCCCCGCATTCTGGTGGTTCCGAAAGGAGAGGTGGAATCGGGATTTAAGCCCTTCACGCTCGACCTCTCCGGCCTCAACTACCAGCCGATTTCCGAAGAACTTTGGCGTCAGGTATTGCGAACTGGTGAAGTGGAAGTGATCGGTCTAGGCAAGGGAGGACTCAAAGAACAACGACTGGAGAATTATGTCGTAAGTGGCTTGGTTGATTTCGATGACATCGATTACGAGAAGCATGCCGACCTTCTCTACGCATTGGCAGGGCAGACGGTCGCGCATTTTAAAAGCTATCTGAGCGAGGATGATGCGCGGAAGATTCTTTGGCGTCATCAGAAGGAGATCGCCTCCTTCATCCACGCCCAGATGCAGGCGCATTACTGGGAAGACGATACCGTCGAATACGAGGTGAAGATCAACAAGGGATTCACCGAGCTGAAATCCAGTGTTTATACTGCCTCCGCCACGGAGGACCCGATTGATTTCAGAATCTCGCCCAAAGACAAAAGCAACATGTCCAAGTTTCTTTTCGGAGGCTTCCAACGGTGCCTTTATCCCGTTCAGAAATTCGACTCGGAAGCTGAACGCATTCTTGCCGTCATCCTGGACCGCGAATCGGAAAAGTGGTTCAAGCCCGCCAAGGGACAGTTCCAGATCTACTACAAACTCGGAGCCGACCACCCCGAGTATCAGCCTGACTTCGTCGCGGAAACGGCGGACGCGATCTACATGCTCGAGCCCAAGGCACGGAATCGAATGGATGATCCCGAAGTGCTTGCGAAGAAAGAGGCGGCTGAGAAGTGGTGCAAGAATGCCTCGGACTACACGCTCAAGCATGGCGGAAAACTCTGGGGGTATGCCCTGATTCCGCATGATGTCATTGCGGAAAACATGTCCGTGGGCTATTTAACTTCCAAGATTACCACATATCCATCATGAGCAACTCACTATGCTCCACTCCTAACAGGCCACCTCCTGCCCACCAAGCAGAGTTTTTGAAAAAGAGTCTGTAGCACCTCGAATTCAAGATCTAGAGGCACTCGAAACCGATCCAAAATCTTAGCATCATGCCCATCCAACACGCCATCTGGAAAGTCGCTGACAAACCAATCCCGCTTTCTGCTTCCTGTTTAGCCAGCGAGCAAAAGCTGGAAGAAATGATCGTGAGCGATCCGACCGTTCTCTCGAAAGAATGGATGTTGATCGGGCGTCAGGAGCCCACCGGTTTCGGAGGACGCATCGACTTGCTCGCCATCGCGCCGGATGCGTCGTTGGTGTTGATCGAACTCAAACGGAATCGGACGCCGCGCGAAATCGTCGCGCAAGCACTTGATTATGCGTCTTGGTTGGAAAAACTTACGGCGGACAAAATCGCACAAATTTATCAGCGCTTTTCAAATGGTGGCAGTTTGGATGCCGCATTTGAGGCTCGATTTGGCACCAAGCTCGACGACGACGCGCTCAACGCCTCGCACCAGATTATTCTGGTAGCTGCCGAACTGGACGACGCGACGGAGCGGATTATTCAGTATTTAAATTCCCGTGACATTGCGATCAACGTCTTGTTTTTTCAGGTTTTCCAGTTGGGAGATGAGCAGTTGCTGAGTCGCGCGTGGCTCATCGATCCTGGCGAAACGCAAACCAATGCCACAACACTTTCCGGCAGACGTGGCGAAGAGAAAGAGCCTTGGAATGGCGAATATTATGTTTCGTTCGGTGACGGACCAAGCCGCTCGTGGGAAGAAGCGCGTCGATATGGGTTTGTCAGCGCCGGTGGCGGAGAATGGTACACTCGCACCTTGAAATTGCTCAGTCCAGGAGATCGGTTTTGGGCAAAAATTCCCGGCACCGGTTTCGTCGGCGTCGGTGTCGTCACCGGTTCGGCTGTTCAGGAAGACAGCTTGGAGTTGACGGATGAAAAAGGCCAGCCAGCCAATCCGACAAACACGTTGCAAAACGCCAGCTACCATCGCAACGATCCTGACGGCGAAGAATGGTTTGTCCCTGTTCGCTGGCTCGAAACCGTAACGAAAGAAAAGGCGTTCGACGAAATCGGCCTCTTCGGCAACCAAAACACGGTTTGCCAGCCGACGACACCGAAATGGCGACATACGGTTGAGCGGCTAAAAACATTTTTCAAAAAATGGGATTCGGAAAAGGAGCAATGACGCCTCGGCTTACGACACCGATGGCGGAAAAGTAAAATCCATCCCAGCGCAAACGAAAGCTGGCAACCTGCCCTGAGCAACGTTCATCATCGGCGGCATGTTTGAAATTACCGGCACCATCAAAAAAATCTTCGACGAGCAGACGTTCGGCAGTGGCTTTA
>CALNBE010000305.1 GCA_937874455.1 uncultured Opitutia bacterium
CGGCGCCGATGACAATGAGATCGAAGGAGGAGGACATGTTGACAGGGTTTCGGATCGGTTGGGAGAGAATGGGAAATTAGGCGTGGACGTCGAGGAAACGGCGGAGGTTTTTCTCTTTGCCAAAGAGGACGAGAATGTCGTCGGCGAGGAACACCTCGTCGAGCTTCACCACTCCGAGCGTTTTGCGCGACTCCGGCTCGTTCTCATCCTTGATGATTTTGCCGAGCAGGGAAGTGTCAACGCGCTTGATGGTGACGAGCCAGACGCCGCCCTGTTTGAAGAGTTCGCCCTTGGTGAGCAGCGAGCCGTCCACCAGTTTGGCGGGCACCCGGGCTTCGATGATGGAATGGCCGTTGCCCATGTCGAATCCGTCCACCACTCCGCGCATCAGCAGGGAGTGGGCGAGGCCGCGGGCGGCAACCTCCTCGGGGACGACCAGCCGGTCCACCTTGAGCAGGCGGAGCAGGCGCTCGTGCATCGGGGAAAGGACGCGACAGACGAGTTTTTTGGCGCCGAGTTCCTGGGCCTTGACGGTGAAGGCCATGGATTTTTCAAAATCGTCGCCGATGGCGATCACCACCGCATCCATCTCGTTGAGAGGAAAATGGCCGAGGGTGGACGGATCGTTAAAGTCCATTACCACGGCGGCGGAAACCTCGTCCTTGATCTGGGAAATATTCTCTTCGCGCCGGTCGATGGCGAGCACATCGGCTCCCAATTGGGCGAGATTGACGGCCAGGTTTTTGCCAAAGACTCCGAGGCCGATGATGCAGCATTTCATGATAAAAGGGTGTGGAACGCGGAAAGGAAAAAGGTGGGGACAGCTTAGGCGCGGAGGAAATTTCGGCGAGCGCAAAGGGACTTGAGTTTTCTGCTGGCGGGGGAGAGGGTGGCGTGATGAAAAATATGCATGAAGCTGTTTTGGCCGCGGTTTTGAAGGACGTTGCGGCAGAGGAAATGGCGAAAATTTGCGCCAAGGGAAAATTGGCGAATTACGCTCCGGGTGAAGTGCTTTTTCATGAAAAAATGCCCCGGACGCGGCTGTTCGTTTTGACGGCGGGTGTGGTGCGCCTGACTCAGGGCATCGACGATGTGTCCAACGTGGTGGCGGATCTGGGCGAAGGATCGGTGCTGGGCGAGGAAATCCTGCTGGACGCGGCCCGGCCGCATTCGCTGACCGCCGAGGTGCTGAAGCCGGTGACGGCCTGGGTATGGACGCGGGAGGCGTTGGACCGGCTGGCGGAGGAAAATCCGACCGGGTGGGGAAGTTTTCAGCGCTGCCTGCTGGAGCAAGTCTCGCACCGGCCGGCGCGGACGGAGAAAGCTGCGGAGGAATTTCGCACGGAAAAGGATTTGCTGGGCGAGCGGCAGGTGCCGGCGCAAGCGTTGTACGGCATCCAGACGCTGCGCGGCGTGGAGAATTTTCCCATCACCGGCATTCCCCTGAGCAATTATCCCAGCCTGATTCGCGGACTGGCTTGGGTGAAAAAAGCCTGCGCACTGGCCAACCGCGACCTTGGTTTGCTGGCGGAGGAAAAATGCGGATTTGTCACCGCCGCGTGTGACGAGTTGATCGCCGGGCAGCATCACGCGCATTTCGTAGTGGACATGATGCAGGGCGGGGCGGGCACCTCGACCAACATGAACGCCAACGAAGTGATCGCCAACCGGGCGCTGGAACTGGCGGGAAAAAAGCGCGGCGACTACGCCTTCATTCACCCGAACGAGCACATCAACCTCAGCCAGAGCACGAATGACGTTTATCCCACCGCCTTCCGCCTCGGTCTCCGGGTGGCGCTGCGGCGTCTCTTTGCGGCGGTGCGCGATCTGGCGGATGCTTTCGCGGCGAAGGGCGGGGAATTTGCCGATGTGATCAAAATGGGCCGGACGCAATTGCAGGACGCCGTGCCGATGACGCTTGGGCAGGAGTTTTCGGCCTTTGCGGCGACCTTGCGCGAGGACATTTTGCGCCTGGAGGAAGCAGAGAAACTTTTGGAGGAAGTGAACATGGGCGCGACCGCCATCGGCACCGGCATCAGCACCGTGCCCGGCTACGCGGAAAGCGTATTGCGGCATCTGGCGGAAGTGTCGGGCCTGCCGGTGGTCAACGCGCCCAATCTCTTCGAGGCCACCCAGGACACCGGCGCGCTGGTGCAGCTTTCCGGGACGCTCAAGCGCACTTCCGCCAAGCTGAGCAAAATTTGCAACGACCTGCGCCTGCTTTCCTCCGGCCCACGCGCCGGGCTGAACGAGATCAACCTGCCGCC
>CALNBE010000306.1 GCA_937874455.1 uncultured Opitutia bacterium
ATGTCCAAGTCGCTGGGCAATTCCCCCGAGCCGCTCGACCTCATCGCCAAGTTCGGCGCCGACGGGTTGCGCTTCGGGCTGCTCTCCATCGCGCCCAAGGGCCAGGACATCCTCTTCAGCGAAGACCGCATTTCCCAGGGCCGCAACTTCTGCAACAAACTCTGGAACGCCGCCCGCTTCCGGCAGATGCAGGACGCCCGCGGAGACGCGGAGACGCGGAGCGAAAACGATGAAAACTTGCCCGTTCAGAAAAATCCCTCCGCCGAAAATTCTCTCCGCGCCTCTGCGTCTCTGCGTGAGGTCAAATCCCTCGAAACCTTAATCTCCCGAATTTCCCCCGCGCACTGCGACGCCGACGATCACGCGATTCTCGCCAACCTGATCGCCACCACCGACACCATCAACGCCGCGCTGGCGTCCTTCGACTTCAACACCTACACGTCCGAGCTTTACCGCTTTTTCTGGACCGATTTCTGCGACTGGTATGTCGAGGCCGCCAAGGCCCGCCTGCAAGATCCGGCCTCCAAGGAAACCGTGCTGGCCGTCCAGGATATTTGCCTCCGGCAATTCCTCCTCCTGCTCCACCCGGTCGCGCCTTTCATCACCGAGGAGCTGTTCCACCGGCTCGGTTTCTGCGACGAAAACGATTTCATCCAAAACACCTCGCCGGGCACCGGTGATTTCCTCCGCGCCCTGCTCGCCGCCCACGGGTTCACCCCTGATGCCTCCGCGGTGGCCCACATCGCCAGCCTGCGCGAATTCGTCACCCAGGCCCGCGCGCTCAAAGCCCAGCAAAACTTGGCCACCAAGAAGGATTCAAAATTCGTCCTCCAGGCCAAAGACGCCACCGCCGCCGCCTTCGTCCAAACCAATCTGGAAAAAATCAAGAAACTCATCGGCGCAGAGGAAATCCACATCACCACCGCGGAGGAAAATTCCTCCGCGCCAGAGTCCGACAACAACGCCTCCCGCACCGCCGCATCTCCCAGCGAAGCAACGCAACCCCCGTCGCCCATCGCCCATCGCCCATCGCCTTCCTCCGGCCCCGCCACCCCGACCGAACTCGGCACGCTCTCGCTCGACCTCACCGGCCAGATCGATGTCGCCGCAGAGAAAACCCGGCTCACCAAGGAACTGGAAAAACTGGAAAAACTCGCCGCCGCCGGCCAAGCGAAACTCTCCAACGAGGCCTTCGTCTCCAAAGCCCCGCCGCACATCCTGGAAGGCGCCCGCGCCCAACTCGCCGACACCCTCGCCAAACGCGACGAAATCCAGCGCCTCCTCGCCAGTCTCGGCTAAGTTACATCCGCAGCACTTTAGGTAAATTTCAACCTCTGCCAATCGGATCACGCACTGCTTCATGCACCCTGAGATAACTCACCACCAAGCCAAATATCTCGCCCATGAGCTGACTCGTCGTTGGTCTTCGGACAACATGGGGAAGTTTGCGGCGGCGGTTGCAGGGGCGCAGGTGGACCTGAATCCCCATCAGGTGGACGCCGCCTTGTTCGCGTTCAAATCTCCTTTTTCCAATGGGGCCATTCTCGCGGATGAGGTGGGGTTGGGAAAAACCATCGAAGCTGGCATTCTTCTTTCCCAGCGATGGGCAGAGAGAAAGCGTCGCATTTTGATCATCACGCCGTCTAATCTTCGCAAACAGTGGCATCAGGAGCTTGCCGAAAAGTTTTTCCTGCCTGCCACCATCCTCGAAGCCAAATCCTACAACCAGGCGAAGAAAGCTGGGAACGAAAACCCCTTCCAACCAGACGATCCCAGTCTCGTTATCTGTTCTTACTTCGCCCGTAACAAAGCCGACGATGTGGTCGCGACACCGTGGGATCTTGTCGTCATCGACGAGGCTCACCGCCTGCGAAACGTGTATAAAACCTCCAATGTCATCGCCAATACTCTGAAGCAGGCGTTGGAAGGGCGTCCCAAAATCCTGCTTACGGCCACTCCTTTGCAGAATTCCCTGCTCGAACTATACGGCCTCGTCTCCTTCATCGATGAACACGCCTTCGGCGATCTCAAAAGCTTCCGCCAGCAATACGCCAACCTTAGCCAGGA